>WLNS01000039.1 GCA_009699665.1 Actinomycetota bacterium | reverse complement strand
GCCGGTCACGTAGACTTGCCACGTGGCAGACCTCACTACTCGTGTCGAAAGTGACGTTGCCAGTCACGGGCTGACGATTTTTGCCGTGGCCTCGAACTTCGTTTACGACGTCGTCGAGTCTGCTCAGCGACGAGGCTTTACTTCAACGTTGATCGACAACCTCGGAACGGCAGATCGTGACCTGCCAAACCTTGAGAAACTGTCCGACAGGAGCGACAGAGCACGCCCCTTCACCATCGGCCTCAGTTCAGCCCATCACCGGGGTCAGGCCTTGGTGGCGTGCGCCGATCAGGGATTTCGTCAGCCGTTTACCCTCGTGGATCCCACGGCAATCGTGGCCCACAGCACGACATTCGGCCATAGTGCCTATGTCAACGCCGGTGTCGTGATTGGTCCTCACACGCACATCGGTTGCGCGGCGAGTATTAATCGGTCGGCCTCACTGGGGCACGACAATAACATTGGTTTTTCGACATCTGTGGGGCCGGGAGCCATCTTGGCGGGACACGTAACCCTGGGCTCGTGCGTCAGCGTTGGCGCGGGAGCCGTTATCCTTCCCGACGTCGTTGTGCACGATGGTGCAACCGTCGGGGCCGGCGCCGTCGTGACCCACGACGTTGACGCTTTCGATGTCGTGGTGAGAAATCCGGCCCGCGTGTTGAAGCAATCGGACATAATCCCGCTGCTCACCTGTCCTTACTGTGATGCCCGATGATTCCCGTTCCTCTGGCAACTCCAACCCGCATGGATGGTGACGAAAAGTCTGTCGTTAACGAGGCCATCGGCCGCGTTCTAGAGAGTTCACGCTGGATCCTCGGGAACGAGGTCACGGCATTCGAGAAGGAATTCGCCCGCTATGTCGATGCCGAGGAGTCCGTGGGGGTAGGCAACGGCACGGATGCCCTGACCCTCGCGTTCCTCGCCCTAGAGATACCCGCCGGATCCGACGTCTTGGTGTGTGAGACCGACGGCGGTTATAGCGCGGTGGCCGCCCGTGCCGCCGGCCTGAATGCGATTCCCATAGACGTCGATGCCGAAACGTTGAACCCGAGCGTTGAGACAGCGCGCCGGGCGCTGAGCTCAGATGCACGCGCCATCGTCGTGACGCATCTACACGGAAATGCTGTCGACCTCGCGGCACTTGATGCCTGGCGCAAACAGGTGGGCCTTTTTCTGATCGAAGATTGTTCGCAGGCACATGGACTGCGTGTCAACGGACAGCACGTGGGAACGACCGGAGATGTCGCAACGTTTAGTTTTTATCCCACAAAGAATCTCGGGGCGGCGGGCGACGCCGGGGCGATTGTTTTCTCGACTACCAGTCCCGTCGGCGCGGCCTCACGTGCGCGCGAACTACGCGAGTACGGCTGGCGTGAAAGATATCGGCCCGGTTTGCTTGGCGGACGCAACACAAGGATGGATGAGATTCATGCCGCGGTCCTCAGGGTCCGCCTGCCCTTTCTCGAGGCGAGAAACGTTGCGAGACGCCTGGTGTGGGATCGATATGCCACTACGCTCAACGTCGGCGGTCGGGCCACACTCTTCGGGGCCAATGGCGCGAGCGTTGCTCATCACGCCGTCGTCATGACCGAATCATTTGCTGACCGGCAGAACTTAGCCCAGCATCTGACAAGTCGTGGCATCGAGACAGGGATTCACTATCCGTGGCTCGTTTCAGAGATGTTCGGTGACACGGCGCCAGAAATAGACCAGGGCCAGGGGCAAACGGCTTCTTCGCTCAAACGAAACCGTGCGCTCACCATCCCGTGTACACCTGAACTCACTGAGGAAGAAGTGTCCCGTGTCGATTGCGCCCTGAGCGATTGGAGCAAGAGATGAAGCCCACCCAAGTTGTCGTCATGATCGATGACGATGCCGCACGCGGTCGATTGGTTGCGACCGAACTCACCACAATGCCCTTCCCTGTCAAGCGCCTGTTTTTCGTGTCAGCGCCGGGTCATCCGGTGACGCGAGGTGGTCATGTCACAACCTGTGAAGAGTTGGTCTGCTTAATTTCAGGATCGGCGCTGATTCGAACCTCCGTGATGCACGAGCACGTGGTCCAGACCACTGAACACCTGCTCTCACGTGCCGGCGATTCATGCGTGCTTTCCGAGGGAACATTTATCGAATACGAACTGCAAACGCCCACCTCTGAGATATTGGTTTTCGCATCAGATACATACCAGCCGCTAAGGAGTGAACGGATTCCTTCAGATGACTGATTTCACCTGCCGAGCAACAATACTGATTCCCACTCATGATCGAGCGACAACACTTCGGCTTGCCGTAACAACTGCCGTCTCGCAAACTGTTGAAGACCTCGAGGTCATCATTTTGGGAGACGGCGTCACCGACCGAGTCAGGGCAACGGCGCGAGCACTCGCAAAGAGTGATTCCCGGGTGGTGTTTTTCGACCGACCCAAGAGTCGGAACCACGGAGAGGAGTATCGGCACGAGGCCATCGTTGCCGCTCGCAGCAACGCAATCTTTTATCTCTGCGATGATGATCTCTTGCTTCCTCAGCACGTCGAAGATCTGCTCGGCCTCCTTGGGGAGTTCAATTTTGTCCAAAGCCTTAACGGCTACATAAGAACAACGGGAGCGTTGGAGTTTTACCCAGGAATCCTTTCTGACCCCGAGACCATTTACTTCCACGTGAAAACGCGCGATTGGACCCAGTTTTTTAACTCGGTGTCCCTCACTGGCACAGCACACTCGCGAGACTTCTACCTCATGCTCGATCGACCCTGGGAAACCACTCCAACAGGAAGGTACCCGGACCATTTTCAATGGTGCAAGATGTTGGATTCTCCGCAGCTGCGAGCTGCTTCGTCGACGCGAATGACCGCTCTTCAGTTCCCAGGGCACCGCGACGGACGCGACGCGTTGAGTGAAAAGGAGCGGCTAGCGGAACTACGTCGATGGGCACGAATAGTGGCGAGTCCCGACGGTCAGGCTCGCATCGACGAGCTTGTGCGCCTAAGTGCGCCGGTGCAGATGGACCGAGATCTGAAGATTATTTATGAACTTCGCCAAGCGCTACATAGCGCCCGCGTTGAATTGCACCAGATGTCTCAGACTCTGTCGTGGCGCACCACGTCTCCCTTGCGCCGCATTCGGGCGCTCACGAGGCGGCGGCGCTAGGCCACTCGACCAGCACGGCGGCTCAGTCGCGCCCCTAGGGCGGCGTCCAGTCGGAGCCGTCAATGGCCCAGCACCAGCCCACCCACACCACCTGCAGGGCGAGTGAGATCAGCACCAGTCCGAGCCGATAGCTCCAATGCTTTGGTGCCGCGAACGCAGCCAACCCGGGAAAGAGCGGGCCCAACAGTCGAAAAGTCGATGACTGTGGAAAGAAGACCGCCAGAAGATACAACGCATAGCTCAACACCCATGCGCGAATTTCGATCCCCACCCGGCGCGTACCGGGGGCAAAAAGATAGGCCATCAGCAGGGCGAGTATGCCCGCAAAGATCATGGGCACCAGCCAGGCCGTCGCCGCGGCGGGAACACCCCACGCGGGCAGCCACCAGCCGAGCGCGTGCAACCAGGGCGTCAAGGGGATGAGCTCGACATAACCGATGTAGGCAGAGCGCCACGCCAGTTCCGTATCAAAGTATGCGGTGGGCACACCGGTCGTGACGCCCGCGATCACCACCCACGCCGCGCTCGCGACAACGGCCGTCGCCGTCGCCGCCACGAGGGCCCAGCGTTCGCCCGGCGGAAATGAATCGCTGCGCCTGTGTCGCCAGCGCCAGAAACCATAAATGACAAACGTCAGCGCCAAGGCGAGTGCGCCCGGTCGGGTGAAGGCCAACACCAGAATGAGGGGAATCATGGTGACGAATCGGCGCAGCACTAAGAGATAGAGAATCGAAACGATGAGCAGCCACTGCAGCGACTCCGCATAGGCAATCTGCAGAAGTGGCGAGACCGGTGCCACCTGAAAGAGAACGACGGTGAAAAGCGCTTGCGACGCACTACCCGTCACGCGCAAGACCAGCAGATAAAGGATGAATGATGTTCCGGCGGCCGCCACCAGCGATATCGAAACGCCCGCCACCGCCCAGGGCAGGCCGGTGAATACCATGATGAACTTCACCAGCATGGGATAGACCGGCAAGAAGGCCCACTGAGATTCACCGACGTGGCCATCATCGGTATACGGCAGGGTGTTGGGGTAACCTCCCTCGGCGATGATGTTGTACCAGCGTCCGTCCCACATACTCGAGAAGTCGAAGAGATTGGGTTGGGCTGACGTCCACGGATTCTCGCCCTGAACGCTGGCGTAAACCACGAGGATGATTGTGCTGGCCACACGCCCACCCAGAAAAATCAGGGTTACGGCGAGCCACCACGGAATCCGGTGGCCGGCACCCACGCGCGCGGGTGCTCGCCAATGGCTGAGCGCGCTCATGCCCGATCTGCGGTGAGCCAGGTGCGCAACACGCGTTCGCACGATTCAATCTGTGTGACGGGAACCCGCTCGTCATCGGTGTGCGCCAGTTCTGGGTCACCCGGACCAAAGTTCACGGCGGGAATACCGAGTGCACTGAACCGGGCAACGTCTGTCCAGCCGTACTTGGGCCGTGCCTCGGCGCCCACGGCCGCCAGGAATTCTGCTGCAATACCCGATGTCAGCCCGGGGCGGGCGCCGGCAGACGAATCCACAACCTCAATCTCGAACCCGTCAAAAATCTGCCGCACGTAAGTCACAGCCTCTGCCTCGGTTTTGTTCGGGGCAAAGCGATAGTTCACGGTGATGACAGCTTCATCGGGAATGACGTTCGCCGCGACTCCCCCGCGCACGCCCACGGCGCTCAGCCCCTCTCGATAGGCGAGGCCGTCGACCTCAACGGTCTGCGCCGAGAAGTTCTCAAGAATCGACAGGAGGGGTGCCAAGCGGTGAATGGCATTGTCTCCCGTCCAGGCCCGGGCGGAATGGGCCCGACGTCCGCGGGTGCGCACATCCACGCGCAGGGTGCCGTTGCAGCCACCTTCGACAACAGCGTTGCTCGGCTCACCCAAAATAGCGAAGTCGCCCTCGAGCAGGTGTGGCAGGTTTGTGGCCAAGCGGCCGAGACCGTTGAGGCGGGCCTCGACCTCTTCGTGGTCATAAAAAATCCAGGTCACGTCAACGCTCGGCTCGGTCAGCCCCACCGCGAGCTTGAGCGCGAGTGCGCATCCGGCCTTCATGTCGACCGCACCGCGCCCCCAAATGACGGCTTCGTCGCCCGTTCCCTCGCATCGCGACGGAACGTTGGCGTTGATGGGAACGGTGTCGATGTGTCCGGCGATGATCACGCGTCGCGCCCGGCCCTGCGTGGTTCGAGCCACAACGGCATCTGCGTCGCGAATGACCTCGAGGTGCGCACACGGCAAGAGCGTGGCCTCAATCGCATCGGCCAATGCCTTTTCGCCACCCGATACCGACGGCATGTCTATCAACGCCCGCGCCAGATCGGCCACGGACAACGCTGTGTCAAAAGCTGTCGGTTGGGCCATTCCCCCAGTTTATGGGCGGTAACCTTGAGGCTATGTCTGCCAACGCCCATGCCGCACCGCGTTTTGCTTGGGGTGACGGTCTTGCCACACGGTCGAGTAACGGAACGGTACTCGACACCTGGTTTCCTCGCCCCGCTCTGGGGTCTATTCCGGCCGGTCACGACATGCGAACGGGCACGCCGGAACTTGCAGATGCTGCCGGGGTAGATGAGCGTCGCGGGGTTCAGACGAAAGTTGTCACGCTGCAAATTGACCTTGACCAGCCGCCTGAGTCAACGTCGGATGCCTACCTCAGACTTCACCTGTTGTCGCACCTCATGGTGCTGCCAAACACGATAAACCTCGACGGCATTTTCGGCCTCCTGCCCAACGTGGTCTGGACGTCTGCCGGAGCCGTGCACCCCGATGATTTCGCCGACCTGCGCGTCTCTCTGCAACGAGCCGGCATTCAGGTCTGCAGCATCGATCGTTTTCCGCGACTGACCGATTTTGTGATACCTCGGGACGTTCGCATCGCCGACGCCTCGCGCGTGCGACTCGGCGCTTATCTCTCGCCCGGCACGGTAGTGATGCACGAGGGCTTCTGCAACTTCAATGCCGGCACCCTGGGCAAAGCCATGATCGAGGGCCGCATCTCACAGGGTGTCGTCGTCGGTGACGGATCTGACGTGGGCGGTGGCGCCAGCATCATGGGCACGCTCTCGGGTGGCGGAACCCAGCGGGTATCGATCGGCGAACGTTGTCTGCTCGGTGCAAATGCCGGTCTGGGCATAGCCATCGGCGACGACTGCACTGTCGAGGCCGGCCTCTATATTACGGCGGGAACCAAGGTCACACTGGTCGACGGTGGGAGTGTGCGCCAGGTCAAGGCACTCGAACTCAGTGGCGCACACGGACTGCTCTTTCGACGTAATTCCGTCAGCGGTGCCGTTGAGGTCATCTCCCGCACGGGTGCAGGAATCGCCCTGAACTCAGCCCTGCACTAACCTGCACCAGCCCTTTTTTGCGTCACATTTCAGACTGCAAGTTTAGAAAAAAAGACACGCAAAAAGAGACACGCAAACGCTAGTGCTGTCACAAAAATCCGGTTAGCCTATGCCTGAGGGTCACAAATCGTGACTCCCTTGCGAAAGGTATTATTCATGGCATTTATGACAGAGGGCGGCGCGGCGCTTGCATACGCAACCACCGCGATGTTCATTTTGGGATTCGTCGGCATGGCCGCCGGAACCCTTTATTTCTTGCAAGAGCGAAGCGAACTGAAGGCGGCTAACCGCGGCGTTGCGATTTACGCCTCCCTCATCACCTTCGTGGCCGCCATCATGTACTTCATCATGATGACCACCGTTCTTGGCGGCGGCGACGTCTCCCAGACGGTTCCCCTGCGCTACATCGACTGGGTTATCACCACGCCGCTGTTGTTGCTGGAGTTCGGTATGGTTGCCGCACTGGCAGGCAAGGTTCAGAAGGGCCTCATCGCCCGTCTGATGGTTGCCGACCTCATCATGATTATCACCGGCTTCCTCGGTGAGATCAGCGGTGTCGGTACTGTTGCCACCTACGTCTGGTTCATCATCTCTTGCCTCGCTTGGATCTGGATCATTGTTGAGGTCTTGCGCCTCAAGTCGACCGGCAAGGGCTACGCAGCCAAGGCTGTCAACACCATGAAGTGGTTCGTCGTTATCGGATGGTCGATCTACCCACTGGGCACTGCCATCCAGCAGTTCATGTCACTCGGACAGGTTGACGGACAGGCGCTGTTTACAGCGAGCATGGTTGCCGCAATCATCTACATCGTGGCCGACCTTGTCAACAAGGTCATCTTCGGTATCGTGGCTGTTCGCGCCGCGAAGAACAGCTAGTTCGACAGAACTGAACGTCGGGGTCCCGGGAAACCGGGGCCCCGACGCTGTTAAGTGAGCGATAGTCTCATTGCACAGGCCCCCAACGCGCATCATTGCCGTAACGACGTGCGCACCATGGCAAGGAGCATCATGACGTCACCCCTCAAAATTGACATCTGGTCGGATGTGCAGTGTCCCTGGTGCTACATCGGCAAGCGCAAATTTGAACGCGGCATTGAGCTCTTTGGTCAGCCTGTCGAGATTGAGTATCACTCGTTTGAACTTGCCCCCGATACGCCCGTTGACTTCGAGGGCAGCACGCTGGACTATCTTGCCGAACGCAAGGGCCTCTCGCCCGAGCACGTCGCCCAGATGCTCGACAACGTGACGAACATCGCGGCCGAGGTGGGCCTCACCTATGATTTTGGCAGCGTGCACCAGACCAACACCCGCAAGGCTCACGAACTGCTGCACTTCGCCAAGGCTCACGGCAAGCAGTCCGAGATGAAAGAGCGCCTGCTCGCCGCCTACTTCGTTGAGGGCCAGCATGTGGGCCAGTCGGATTCCCTCGCCGACCTCGCCGCCGAGGTGGGGCTCAATCGTGCTGACGTTATCCGCAGTCTCGAGCAGGGTGAGTATGCCGACGCGGTCGAGGCCGATGTGCAGCAGGCCGCCGAATACGGCATCAGCGGTGTGCCGTTCTACGTCATCGACGGTAAGTTCGGCATCTCGGGGGCCCAGTCGCCCGAGACTTTTGCCGCAGCACTAAAACAGGCTGCCGACGGCACCTAGCGACGAATGTCTCGCGCGGGTTCGCCAATATAGAGCTGCTGCGGGCGGCCAATCTTGGTCTGCGGATCGTTATTCATCTCGCGCCAGTGCGCAATCCAACCCGGCAGGCGACCGATGGCGAACAGCACGGTGAACATGCGCGTGGGAAATCCCATGGCCTTATAGATGACACCCGTGTAGAAGTCCACGTTGGGATAAAGCTTGCGCTCCTGGAAGTAGTCGTCTTCAAGCGCAATCTGCTCGAGTTCCTTGGCAATGTCGAGAAGCGGGTCGTTGACGCCCAGGGCCGCCAGCACCTCATCGGCCGTCTCCTTGACGAGCCGAGCGCGCGGGTCGTAATTCTTGTAGACCCGGTGCCCAAAACCCATCAGCTTGACGTTGTCTTCTTTATTCTTCACGCGCTCGACGAACGAACGCACCGATTCACCCGAACGCTGAATCTGGCCCAGCATGGTCAGCACGGCCTCGTTGGCACCGCCGTGCAGCGGACCAAAGAGGGCACTAATGCCTGCCGAGACCGAGGCAAACAGGTTGGCATCAGTCGATCCGACCATGCGAACCGTCGAGGTCGACGCGTTCTGCTCGTGGTCTTCGTGCAGAATGAGCAATCGCTCCAGTGCCTTCACGAGCACCGGGTTAAGTTCGTATTCTTCGGCGCGGTTGCCAAAAGTGAGGCGCAGAAAGTTCTCGACATAGCCGAGGTCGTTCTGCGGGTAGAGAAAAGCCTGACCGATGCTCTTCTTGTGCGCGTAGGCGGCCATGACGGGCACCTTGGCCAGCAGGCGGTAGGTGGCAATCTCGACGTGCATGGGGTTCTTGGGATCGAGCGAGTCTTCGTAGTACGTCGACAGCGTCGATACTCCGGCCGAGAGCACAGGCATCGGGTGCGCGTTGCGCGGGAATCCGTTAAAGAAGTTTTTCAGATCCTCCTGCAGCAGCGAGTGGCGACGAATCTGGTTCTCGAAGTCGTTGAGTTCCGACGGCGTCGGCAACTCGCCGTAGATGAGCAACCAGGCAGTCTCAAGAAACGACATCTGGGTGGCGACCTGCTCGATGGGGTAGCCCCGATAGCGCAGAATTCCCGCGTCGCCATCGATAAAAGTAATCTTCGACTTGGTCGACGCCGTGTTCACAAAGCCGTAGTCGAGTGCGGTCAGGCCGGTCTGCTTGGTCAGTGACGAAATGTCAATCGACGCGTGCCCGTCTGCGCCCGGGAGGACATCAAACTCTGATGTCGTTCCCTGATAGGTGACAGAAACTTTGTCACCCGCGGGATTCGCGCCCTTATCTGACACCCGTGACTCCTTCATGACAGCCGGTTAAGCTTTGTCCGTTTTCAGGCCGCTTGTGACAGCCCACACGGAACCTCCCCAGCCTATTGCCTCGATGGAACGCACGAAAACACTCAGTTGGAACGGTCGCAAGTTTACGCGACCAACCGCGCTGCGGCCTGGGCAATGTGAGCATCCGATGCGGTGAGTGACAGGCGAATGTGCTGGGCGGCATCTTCGCCGTAAAACGGGCCGGGGCCGCCCAGAATGCCGAGGTCCGCCAACCGGGCGATCGATTCCCACGCATCGCGCCCTTCGGTCAGCCACAGGTAGAGGCCCGCTTCGCTTCCGTCCAGTGCGAAACCGGCAGACGAGAGCGCGGGCAGAAGCATCGCACGTCGGCGGCGGTAAATCTCTTTCTGCTCGTCTACGTGGGAGCTGTCGGCAAGCGCGACAGACATTGCCGCCTGAACAGGACCGGGCACCATCATGCCGGCGTGTTTGCGCACCGCGAGGAGTCGCGAAATGAGCGCTGGGTCTCCCGCAACAAATGCGGCGCGATACCCGGCCAGGTTAGATTGCTTGCTCAGCGAATACGCGCACAAGACGTTCGTGAGGTCGCCCCCGGTAACGCGCTCATCAAGAATGCTGGGAATGCGCTCGCTTTCCCAACGCCCCGTCCAACCCAGTTCTGCGTAGCACTCGTCGGCAATGATGATGGCTCCCAGCGCACGAGCCCGCCGCACACGCTCGGCCAACTGCTCGATGTCCAGTACGCGGCCGTCAGGGTTTCCGGGCGAGTTCACCCACACGAGACGCGTGTTCGCGGGCCACCGGCGGGGGTTGTCTTCGGCGACCGCAGAAGTGCCGGCCAGGGCCGCACCAATCTCGTACGTGGGATAGGCGGCCTGCGGATGGACCACGGCGTCGTCGCTGCCGAGCCCCAGCATGAAGGGGGCCCACGCCACAAATTCTTTTGACCCGATGGTGGGAAGCACATTTTCTTCACCAAGCCCGGTGACTTCTCGACGTCGGGCAAACCACTCGATGATCGCTTCGCGAAGTCGAGGGGTACCCACCGTCGTGGGGTAGGCGTGGGCGTCCGTGGCCTCGGCCAGTGCGCGCCGAATGACCTCGGGCGTCGGGTCAACAGGCGATCCGATAGAGAGATCAATCAGCCCATCGGGATGTTGTGCCGCTCGAGCGGCATAGGGCGCTAGTGCGTCCCAGGGATAGTCGGGAAGATTACCCAGCATGGCTCACGGTGCCTGTGGGGGCAGGACCGAGACGACCGGATGATCGCTCTTGATGACGCCCACCTTGGCTGCCCCACCCGGCGAACCGATGTCGTTGAAGAACTCCACGTTGGCCTTGTAATAATCGGCCCACTGCTCGGGCAAGTCGTCTTCGTAGTAAATGGCCTCGACCGGGCACACGGGTTCGCAAGCACCACAGTCCACACACTCATCAGGGTGAATGTAGAGCATGCGCTCACCCTCATAAATGCAATCGACGGGGCATTCATCTATACACGCACGATCTTTGAGATCTACGCAGGGAAGGGCGATGACGTACGTCACTGAGAAAGCTCCTCTGAGGACAATGTGGCTCCGGTGCGAGTCTACCGACGCTTCAGTGCCGGAAAGGCGATGACCACGACAAAGATGAGTGGAGGAACCCCGGCCCACAGAGACCCGAGAAGATTACCCGGAAGGAGCACGCCGCCGCCCGGTCCGGGAAGCGACAGAAAAAGAATGGTGGCAACAATTCCGAGGCCGCCCAAGATTGCGGGCCAACGCCGCTCGCTGGCGAGCCGCAGGCCCATCACGTAGGCGGTGATGGTCACGAGGGCGAGAGCGAATCCCCACGGTATGGTTACGTCCGCGATATCGTCGGATGCCTGCGTCAGCGGTGTGGTCACGGCTGCAATCAGCACCCCACCCAGCGCGGCGAGAACCCATCTCAGGGCTCGGGCAAATCTTTCCGACAAGTGGAATTCCTCTCTGGGGCCTGCTATTGCTTCAGCCTACAATGGATAAAGTTAGGTAAGCCTAACCAAACACGTTCACTCACAAGGGACACATCATTCTCGCCAATCTTCTCATCGGACTCCGCGAAGGACTTGAAGCTTCGCTGATAGTCGGAATCTTTGCTGCCTATCTGATTAAGACGGGGCGGCGGAAGGCACTGCCGTTCCTGTGGAGTGGTGTTGCTGCGGCGATTGTTGTGTCGGTTGCCGTAGGCGCGATTTTGCAGATTTCGGCGACCAGCCTGTCGCCGCAGACAGAGGCGATACTGGCGGGCAGCATCTCTGTGGCTGCCGCCGGCCTCGTCACGTGGATGCTCTTCTGGCTGGCCAAGACCGCGCGCAGCCTCGCCGGTCACCTGCGCGATGAAGTCGAT
>WLNS01000038.1 GCA_009699665.1 Actinomycetota bacterium | reverse complement strand
GTAATTGTTGTATGACATCTCTTTGCCCCCCAACAACACGGCCTGGGCGATGCCGTTGCCGAGCTGTTGCCGATAGAGAGCTGCTTCTTGCTGAGCGTTTTCGCCGTAGCGCAGTATGTTTTCGCGTCGCACAGAAACCGAGAACGTGTTCGGAAATTTCACATCGCGCACAAACCACGCCGCCACGCTCGCGTCATAGGCCGCCGTGTGGCTAAAGGCTTCGGCGGCCAGTTCGCGACGCAACTCGAGGCGTGTGCCTCCGGTGGCAACTTCGTCGATGACGCGAACATAGTCCGCAGGAGAGACCACGACGGCGACGTTGGCATGGTTCTTTGCTGACGCCCGGACGAGCGCAGGACCGCCGATATCAATTTGCTCAATGATGTCATTTTCAGGAGCACCCGAGGCAACCGTCTCGCGGAACGGGTAGAGGTTGACCACCACGAGCTCAAACGGCGCAATGCCCAAGTCTTCAAGCTGGCGTTCGTGTGAAGCGAGACGCAAATCAGCGAGGATGCCTGCGTGAACACTCGGATGCAGCGTCTTCACGCGACCGTCGAGCGACTCGGGAAAACCCGTGACATCACTGACATCGGTGACCGGAACACCAACATCGCGAATGGCTGTCGCGGTCGACCCCGTCGATATCATTTCGACGCCGGCGTCGTGTAGTGCAGTGGCCAGGTCAGCGAGTCCGGTCTTGTCACTCACCGAAATCAGCGCACGACGAACCGCAACCTGGTCTCGGTCTCGATACAGGCTGGGGTCGTGTTGTGGGCCACTCATCTGCGGGCAATCTCCTCAAGGTCAATCTGGTCGCGTGCAATCTCTGCCACGGTCTCGACGATGAGGTTCCGTTCCACCACTTTAATGCGTTCGTGCAGCGTGCTCTCGCTGTCACCCGGTTGCACGGGCACCTCACGCGCGCGAATCACCGGGCCCGTGTCGACGCCCTCGTCGACGATGTGGATGGTTGTGCCCGTGACCGTCGCTCCATCTGCCAGTGCATCACGCACGGCATGCACTCCGGGATACAGAGGGAGCAAAGCGGGATGAAGGTTGATCAGTCGGGGGTAGAGAGGCTCGATGACAGTGGCGGGAAGTATGCGCATGAAGCCGGCGCTCACAACCAGGTTTGGCTGCCACAGCAAAATCAGTGTTGCCAGGGCGGCGCCCCAGAGTTCGCGGTTCGCGAAGTCCTGGGGTCGACAGACTGTCGTGGGAATGCCTCGGTCAACGGCAAACATCAAACCAGGGCAGTCGCGATCGGCGGCAACGCCAACGATGTTCGCCGGTAAACGTGCTTCGTCGGCAGCCTCGAGAAGTGCACGCAGGTTTGAGCCGGATCCCGAGATGAGGACGACAACCGCGAACACCCGCTCAGCCTATCTGCTCTGCGTCGCTCGCCCCGGTGTGAGCAAACCGATCACGGCGGCGACGAGTGTCTCGACCACGACCCACACCATCGTGATCCACGGAGTGGGTCCAAAATGCGACATGCGTCCCGGCCCAATGGAACCCGACGTGGCCCACGCGAGCGTCACCGTGATGACGCCGGCCACAATCGACATGCCGATCGCCGTAGCGAAAAGCCAGCGGGAACTCTCGTGGCGCGGCACGAAACGAATCAGCCGACCCCGAACAACACGAGAACAGATGATCGTGGCGACGACGGGAATAATCAGCCAGATATACCCGCCAAGAACCTGTCCCTCGGGAATCATGCCGAAAATGGGCAATGCGGGAAGTGGCCCGATGTCGGCTCCCGATGGCGAGACCCAGGACCCCTGCCCCACAGCGAATCCCGCACCACTCAGCCACGACATCACCCAGATCACGATGTTGGGCAAAAAGAGCATCTGCCCCAGAGTGATTATGGCGCCCCCTCCCGGTCCCGTTTGAAGGCCCTCGTACAAACCGACAATGGGGGCAAAGCGCGCGACACAAAGGATGGCGGTCACGACGCCGGCAGCCGCCACGACGGTGGCCACCGTGCTCGCCCCACCGACCAGCGAAGCGTGAAACCATGCCCGCACCTGCGGCGAGAGAGTTCGGGTCCACAGCGTCAATCGGACTTTGACTTTTTCAGCACGTCCACCGGAGCGACCAATCTCGCCGCGCGCGCCAATCAGTAATCCGACCAGAAAGATCAGTGTGGGCAAGCAAAATACCCGCCAGAGAGTGGGCATGGCCCCTGGGCTGATGCTGCTGAGACCCAGGAAGAGCGCGGCGGCGGCGAAAACGACGAGGGCACTGAGGGGGCCCACAAAACGAATTTCAGCCTCGACCGTTCGACGGCCCAGCCGCATGGCCATCAAGAAAGTGATGACGGCAAATGCCGCCGGCGCGAGCGACAACAAGAACGGGGCATCGATTCCGGGCAAGTTGAGTGACGAAGCAATCGCCGGATCGAGGGTGAGTGTGAAGTGGACCCCGTGACCCAGCAACCAGATGTCGGCGGCAGCTCGGTAATAGACCCCCCACTCCACACCAGAATCGAGATGCGTCACCCAGACAATCGTGAGTGGCACGAGCGGGATGGCGAGACCGACCACAACAATGACGAGCGCTTCGAAGGCCGACAAGACGGCCGCCAAGATACGCGTTGTGCGCATGTTAGGGGTGGGCTTCTATTTTTTCTTGCGCGTCGCAGCTACCGGTCGACTGGTCGCTCGCCGCACCGTCGAACGCGGAGACGTTGTCTTCGCCGTCGCCCGGGCGCTGACAGCAACCGGCTCGCGAATGATCAGCTCAAGAGCGAAGAGCAGAATGAGAACAATGACGCAGGCCCAGATGACCGCGGCAACCGTGAGGGGTTGCACCATGGCGACAATGACACCGGCCACAACAATGATGAGCACCCGAAGGGCAATGCGCCCACGATACAGGGCGTGACCGGCAGAACCCATGGTGGCACCGGCGGCATCCAGCCGACGCCGCAGCAGCACAACGAAGCGGCTAAAGCCGGAGCGCACAGGCGACCGCTCATCACTCGTGAATATCCACGATGCAACGAGGGTTATCACGCTCAGCGCAATGAGTCCCGAGACCACAGACACCGCATATTCCGACACCGCGTCCCACACAACTCCCACGGTGGGTCCGTAGGTGTCGCCCACCGCATTGACGGCGAAAAGGCGGCCAAAACTAAAGACCACGAGGGTCGCAACGGATGACAACAGCACGAAGATGCTGGTCGTCAGAATTGCCCGTGCACGGCGAACGGCGAGCCCGATGCCCAGCAGGTAGAGCGCAAAGACCACCCACGGCAACCAGGTGCCCACACCCACGCCCACCTGGTAGACCACACGTGCAAGGGCGAGCTGCGGCACCTTGCCGAGATCTACCTTGACGTCGACCTCAGGAATTGCGGCGGCAAAGGCAACACCGCTATTCACGAGCGACTGTTTGACCTCAGAAATCACGGGCTTGAGGTTCAGCGTGATGGATCCGTCGCCGTCCATCTTGAGAACGCCCGTCTCTTGACCCTTAAGGAGTTCTGTGACCTGCTGCTGAGTAATCGTCAGCACCCGAACCCATGCCTTCTGAAAACCCTCGGAGGTGACGACCTGAGCAACCGCGTCGTGCACCAGGCCCTTGACTCCCGCGGCGAGGGGATCAGAAACGAGACCCAACGCGCTACTGGCTGCATCCGGCAGGTTGAGCGCCGATCCGAGTCCATCAACCAGTTGAGCCGTGGTTTTCTTAAAATTGACGGTTTCGTCGAGTTTGTTCGTGATTTCGTTGATGACGAGCTCTTGGATTTTAGGGTTCGACGCGAGCGGCCCCAGTGTGCCGACAAACCTTTGCGTGTTATCGACCTGCACGACGGCCCAATTTGTCATCATCGCCATGGGCGTGAGTAGAACGGCAAGCGTGAGAGCAATCCCACTGACGAGAGAACGACCCCTGCTCTTGGGCTTAACGGGTGTATCCGACATGTCTGCGACCTTTCGACGCGAAGCGCTCATGGCCCTATTGTGACAGAAGTCCTTCGGCTTTCTGGGACGGGGGTAAAACCCTGAGCACTAAAGGCATAATGAGCGCATGCAAAAAGAAACAATTCGCATTGCCGTCGTTGAAGATCACCAGTTATATCGTGACCTGCTGGTAGCGGCACTCGACAATGATGAACACATCTCTGTCGTGGCAAGCGCGAGTGGATCGGCCGAGGCGCGGTCTCTCATTAAGCCCGGCGATGTCGATGTTGCCGTGCTCGACATTGAGCTCTCCGACGGCAACGGCATCGGACTCGGTGTGGCCCTGCGCCGTGCCGACGAGAAACTACGCATCGTTCTTGTCTCAGCCCAAGACATGATTGAGGTGCTCGCCACACTGCCCGAAGATGAACGCAAGCACTGGTCGTATCTGTCGAAGTCGTCGTCAACATCGCTCGGCATCCTCGTCGATACGATCTGCAAGGCCCACGCGGGTCAATCTGTTCTCGATCCCGAGCTCATGCTGCGCTCGGCCGCCCGACCCGGCACGAGTGTCGGTTCACTGACCACGCGACAGTTTGAAATTCTGCGCCTCGTCGCCACCGGCCTGTCGAATCAGAGCGTCGCAGAGCTCCTCGGAATCGCGAGCAACTCCGTGGTCAACCATCTCAGCTCGATTTACGCCACCTTGGGAATTCCCGAGGGTAACAATGCCCGCGTCAGCGCCGTTCTGGAATTCATCAACGACACGACGCGCCGGGCTTAGCGTCGACCCGACACCCCGCGACCTGGTCTAGAGCGAAGCCACAATCTCGCGCATGAGACGCGCCGCCTCGCTGGGCGTCTTACCCACCTTCACACCCACGGCTTCGAGTGCTTCCTTCTTCGCTTGAGCCGTTCCGGCAGAACCCGAGACGATGGCGCCCGCGTGACCCATGGTCTTTCCCTCGGGAGCCGTAAATCCGGCAACGTAGCCGACCACGGGCTTCGTCACATTGGCCTTGATGAAGTCGGCGGCGCGCTCTTCAGCGTCACCACCAATCTCGCCGATCATGACGATGGCCTTGGTATCGGGGTCGGCTTCGAAAGCCGCAAGCGCGTCGATGTGGGTGGTGCCCACGATGGGGTCGCCGCCGATGCCGATGGCGGTCGAGAATCCAATGTCGCGAAGCTCAAACATCATTTGGTAGGTCAACGTTCCCGACTTTGAGACGAGTCCAATGGGTCCGGTGCCCGCGATGTTGGCGGGAGTGATACCCACCAGGGATTCTCCCGGCGTGATGATGCCCGGGCAGTTGGGGCCGATGATGCGCGTCTTATTGCCTTTGCTCGAGGCGTAGGCCCAGAATTCCGCGGTGTCTTGCACCGGAATGCCCTCGGTGATCACCACGAGCAGGCCGATACCCGCATCGATGGCTTCCATCGCGGCATCTTTAGAGAACGCCGGCGGAACGAAAGCGATCGACACATCGGCGCCCGTAGCCGCCATGGCTTCGGCAACCGTGGCGAAGACGGGCAGTTCAACATCGCCATGCGTCACGGTCGTGCCGGACTTGCGTGCGTTCACGCCACCGACAACCTGGGTGCCCGCGGCGAGCATGCGCGCGGTGTGCTTGCTGCCCTCAGCACCGGTGATGCCCTGGACGATGACCTTGGAGGATTTATTTAAAAAAATTGACATTGTTTCTTCTTCTCTTTGTCTGCGAGTGCTTATTTGGCGGCGAGTTCGGCGGCCTTGTCGGCGCCCTCGTCCATGCTGGCGGCCAGAGTGACCAGGGGATGATTGGCTTCGGTAAGAATGCGACGACCCTCTTCTACGTTGTTGCCGTCGAGGCGCACAACGAGCGGCTTGCTCGCACTGGAACCGAGCATCTCAAGAGCCGCAACGATGCCGTTGGCAACCGCGTCGCAGGCCGTGATGCCGCCAAAGACGTTGACGAAGACGCTCTTAACCTGAGTGTCACCGAGAATCACTTCGAGCCCGTTGGCCATGACCTCAGCCGAGGCGCCACCACCGATGTCGAGGAAGTTCGCGGGCTTGACTCCGCCGTGCTTCTCGCCGGCGTAAGCAACCACATCGAGAGTGCTCATGACGAGCCCGGCGCCGTTTCCGATAATGCCCACCTGACCGTCGAGTTTGACGTAGTTGAGGTCCATCGCCTTGGCTTTGGCCTCGAGCGGGTCGGCCGCGGCCTTGTCTTCGAGAGCCTCGTGATTGGGGTGACGGAAAGCGGCATTCTCGTCGAGAGACACCTTGCCGTCGAGAGCCACGATGTCGCCCTCTTCGGTGAGTACGAGCGGGTTGACCTCAACGAGCGTTGCGTCTTCTCCGGTGTAGACCTCGTAGAGCTTGACCATCACCGGTGCAACCTTGTCGATCAGGTCGGCAGGGAACTTGGCCGCAACCGCGATCTCTTTAGCCTTGGCCAGGTCGATTCCCGTAATGGGGTTCACCTCAATGCGAGCCAGGGCCTCGGGGCGCTCCTCGGCCAGCTGCTCGATTTCCATTCCGCCCTCGAAGCTCGAGAGCGAGAGATACGAGCGGTTGGCGCGGTCAAGCAGCACCGAGAAGTAGTACTCCTCTTTAATGCGCGCACCGGCGGCAACCATGACCCGTTTGACCACGTGCCCTTTGATGTCGAGACCCAGAATGGCCTCGGCAGCAGCTTCTGCCTCGTCGGGGTTCTTGGCTACCTTGACGCCGCCGGCCTTGCCGCGACCACCGACTTTGACCTGGGCCTTGACGACAACGACGCCGCCCAGTTTCTCGGCGGCAGCACGGGCTTCCGCCGGCGTATCGGCGATAATTCCGGGGAGCACAGGCACCCCGTAGGTTTCGAACATGTCACGGGCCTGATACTCGTAGAGATCCACGTAGCTGTTTTCCTTTACGCGCGCCTTGTCGGCGCAATAGAAGCGTCATTCTGAAGGGCCGCTCTCGAAACCCGGCGCACGTTATCTAACCGAAACACCAGCAAGAACCGACCGAATTGACTCTACTCTTACCTGAGTCGGCGGGTAGGATTCGGGTTTCCGTCAGGTGGCACGTTAGCAATCGTCCGAATCATCTGGTTTGCTGTGGTTATGACAGCAACCCACGCCTTTGAACCGCACGATGCCGCCTTCGCCTCGAAACTGAACTGGTTGCGCGCCGGAGTCTTAGGCGCCAACGACGGAATCGTGTCGGTCGCTGCCCTCGTCGTGGGTGTTGCGGCGGTCAACCCGTCAAATACTGCCGCGATCCTGATCGCCGCTATTGCCGGACTCGCTGCCGGTGCCATTTCGATGGCGCTGGGCGAATACGTATCGGTTTCGAGCCAGCGCGACAGCGAACTCGCTCTGATTGCGAAAGAAAAGCGCGAGCTCGAAGAAATGCCTGAGGAAGAGTTCGCCGAGCTCGTGGCCATCTACGAGCACAAGGGATTGTCGGCGGCGACAGCCAAACAGGTTGCTCTCGAGCTCACCAAACACGACGCCCTCACCGCACACCTCGAAGCCGAGCTGAACATCCGCGAAGAGCACATTTCGAATCCCTGGCACGCTGCCCTCTCGTCGGCCATTGCCTTTCTGTGCGGTGCCATCCTTCCGGTGCTGGCCGTCACGCTGACGCCTACCGACTGGCGCATTCCCTCAACCGTGATTGCGGTCATCATTGCCCTCGCCATCACGGGCGGGGTGGGCGCCTTCATTGGCGGAAGTCCCATGCCGCGGTCAATTCTGCGTGTCACCATCGGTGGCGCGGCGGCGTTGGGTATCACCTACGTCATAGGTGCTCTGCTCGGCACCACCGTGGGCTAGCGATATCTCGCGTCTGAACTAGATCTTCTCGATCGGCGCAATCTTGATCAGCAGCTTTTTGGGGCCCGCCTGATCGAAGCGCACGTGGGCCACGCGCTTGGTGTCCACGCCGGTGACATCCATCACCGTTCCTTCGCCAAAATCCACGTGCATAATGCGGTCGCCCACCTGAAGGGTCAGGTCGCCGTTATCGCGAATCTGATTCGTGACGCGGTTGGCCCACTCGGTCTTTGGTCGAGCGGGAGCAAGCGACGACCAGCCGCCCTCATCCCCCCAACCGCCCGAACGACCCAGACTGCGCGAGGGCGCGTCGCCCCAGCCGCCCGCGATGCCGGCCTGTTCTTTCCACTCGATGAGTTCGGCCGGAATTTCCTGCAGGTATCGTGACGGAGCTGCCGAGCCGGTTTGGCCAAAGAGCGCGCGGGTCATGGCGAGCGACAGGAACAAACGTTGCCGAGCGCGCGTGATGCCGACGTAAAACAGTCGTCGCTCTTCAGCCGGGCCGCCGGGTTCCATGGCCGCCATGCGGTGCGGCAGAAGTTCTTCTTCAACGCCCGTGATGAAGACGGCGTCGTATTCGAGACCCTTCGCCGTGTGCATGGTCATGAGGCTTACTGAGCCCGACACGTCGTCGATCTCGTCGGCCGCGGCCACGAGCGATACCTCGGTCAGAAAGTCCGTCAGGGTTCCTTCGGGGTGATTTTTGGCGAACTCCTTGGTCACCGCGATGAGCTCGTCAACGTTTTCTGCACGAGCCTCGTCTTGTGGGTCTTTCGATGTGCGCAGCTGGTCGAGGTATCCCGTCTTTTGCATGAGCAACTGCAACACCTCGGCCACCGCTCCCCCGTCGGCGAGCGCGGTCGCCTCATCGAGCAGCGAACTGAGATCCGCAATCGCGCGCACCGCCTTGGGGCCGAAGCCCAAACTGTCGGCCGATCGAAGTGCCTCGCGCACGCTCACGCCGTTGACCTCGGCAAAGTTCTGAAGTTGCGCCTCGGCGGCCGGGCCGAGTCCGCGCTTCGGCGTGTTCAAGATTCGGCGCACGGCAAGCGCATCCACCGGGTTGACGATCGAAATGAGGTATGCCAGCGCGTCTTTGATCTCGGCGCGCTCGTAGAACTTTGTGCCCCCGATCAGGCGATAGGGCAGCGCCGATCGAATGAAGATTTCTTCGAGTGCACGGGTTTGCGCATTCGTTCGATAAAAAACGGATATCTGCGAATACCCCATGCCTTGGGCGTGCAACGCGCCGATCTCGTCTACCACGAACTGAGCTTCATCGTGCGCCGAATACCCGGTGAAGCCAACAATCTTCTCGCCCGCACCGACGTCGGTCCACAGGCTCTTGTCTTTGCGGTCGAAGTTGTTTGCAATAACCGCGTTCGCCGCACTCAATATGGTCTGCGTCGATCGGTAGTTTTGCTCGAGCAAGATGACCGTGGCTCCGGGAAAGTCTCGCTCGAACTCGGCAATGTTTCGAATGTCGGCGCCGCGGAACGAATAAATCGACTGATCCGAATCGCCCACCACGGTGAGCGACGCCCCCGGCAGGCCGTCTTCGGTCTCCCGGGTCAATTCGTGGATCAGGGCGTACTGGGCATGATTCGTGTCTTGATATTCGTCGATCAGAATGTGCCGAAACTTCTTGCGATACACGTCAGCGACATGAGGGAAGGCCCGAAAGAGATAAACCGTCTGCCCAATCAGGTCGTCAAAATCAAATGCGTTCGCCGCCTGAAGCGAACGCTGATACTCGCGGAAGACGGCGAGAAAAGCGAGCTCATTGGGGTCACTCTCGTTAACCGTGCGCGCGAACGAGTCCGGATCAGCCAACTCGTTCTTAATCTTCGAGATGCGGCCGGCCACACCCGACACCGAACATCCATACTCTTCTGCCTCTTGCGCTTTGATGATGCGCTTAATCAGCGTGCGCGAATCGTGGCTGTCGTAAATGGTGAAGTTTTTTGTGAAACCAAAGTTCTCTGCCTCGCGGCGCAGGATGCGCACGCAGGCCGAGTGAAACGTTGAGATCCACATGCCTTCGGCAACCGACCCCATGAGAGATTCCGCTCGCTCGCGCATTTCGGCGGCGGCCTTATTCGTGAAGGTGATGGCCAAGATTTGGCTGGGCCACGCCTCGTGTGCGGCGATCAGCCCGGCAATTCGGTGTGTCAGAACCCGCGTCTTGCCAGATCCCGCTCCGGCAACGATGAGCAGAGCCGGACCGCGATAAGTGACGGCCTCTCGCTGTTGCGGGTTGAGCCCGTCAAGAAGTCGATCGGCGGGCACAACCTCACTCATTGCTGTCGCTCGCGCTCAGCGAGAAACTCTCGAACAACGTCCGGGTGCTCGACAAAAATGCCGTCGACACCCGTGTCGATGACGCGACCAAAGTAGTCCTGCCAGCGCCCCCAACTCTTGGGGTCGAATCCCTGGGCAAAATCTCGGGGAAGAAATTTGTTTTCGGTTCGGAGCGTCCACGCGAAAACCTTCATTCCCAGGTCGTGGGCCCGCTGCACGATCATGGGGCCACTTCCGTCACGAGCCAGCAGTGCGGCAACGTCTAAGCCCACCCCGTCGACTTCTTTGGCCACATGAATCATGCCACTCGACGAAAGCTCGTCACGATAAGTCAGCCCCCCGCCGAGGCGCAGAATCTCATCGTAAGCAGATCCGTCTTGCGTGCAGAGGTAAATATGAGACTGTCCCACACCCGCCATTCGCAAGCGTATGAGCACGCTCTTTTCAAAACTTTCAACGATGAGGCGGGGGTCATTGCGTTTCCACCCGGCGGCGGCAATCGCACTGGCCAAGAGTTCGTCCATGGGCAGACCGGCCGCCTCAAAATATGACGGGTGCTTGAGCTCAATCAGCACGAGTAATTTGTTCGAGGCGCGGCCCGCGACCTTGAGACCGTCCTCAAGACGCATCAGTGTGTCTTCGCCGGAGTGTGCGGCACTGTCAAGGCGAACCTGGGGGTGCGGTTCGACGCAGTGAAGTGTCTCTAGCTCGGCCCACGTGAAGTCTTCAACAAACCAACCGGTTTCTACCTGTCCATCGAGAACCTTTGATGTATAGCGATCGGCAAATTCCACCCGGGAACGAACATCAGTTGACAGCGACAGCTCGACATCGTGACGAACAACGAGCACGCCGTCTTTCGACGCGACGACATCAAACTCAATCGCGTCTGCTCCCTGCTTGATGGCCAGCTCGTGCGCCGCGCGCGAATGTTCCGGCAAGTAGCCGGAAGCACCACGATGGGCGATCACGAGTGGGCGCGGAGACATATGTCAAGAGTAGCGACCCACAGGTGACGAAATCCTCCCCAGGTTTTTCACACCCGGAAGGTGACTGCGTCGGGCATGATGGTAGGTAATGACGCACCCGTCGGGTGGTGCACCGTTTCACGTCGCTAAGGGAGTACAAAAATGAGCATGACGAGCCCCGCGCTGAGTCGCAATCCGATGTTCAAAGACCGCGCCAAACTGACACCGAGGGACGAACAAATCCTTCACGACATGGCGTCACCAAACGCCGTTCCCGAGGCGCCCATGACCATCGAAGGAACCATCGTTCGCTCTGTGCTGTCGTTTGTTGTTTTGCTCATTGGTGGCGCCGCAGGCTGGCTGCTGGTGGGCAACCTGCTCACCAACCCCGGAATGGTCAACGTCGTGTTTACGGTGTCGGGCATCGTCGCATTCGTTTTGGCCCTGGTCAACATTTTCAAACGCGAACCCGTGCCCGCCCTGATTCTGCTCTACGCCGTCTCTGAGGGCGTGCTGATTGGCGGTCTCTCGCGCATGTACAACACCATGTGGGACGGCATCGTGATTCAGGCGGTTGCCGGCACCGCGCTCGTGATTGCCATCACCCTCGCACTTTTCGCCAGTGGCAAGATTCGCGCGTCGCGTCGCGCCACCAAAGTTTTCATGATCGGCATGTTTTCATACATCGGCCTCATGCTGGTGAACTTCTTGTTGATCTGGTTAGTGCCGGGCATGAACCCGTGGGGCATCGGCGGCATCTCGGTCTTTGGCATTCCGCTGGGCGTCATCATCGGCATTCTCGTGGTGCTGATGGGCGCTTACTCGCTCGTGCTCAACTTTGACTACGTGCAGCGCGGAGTCGCCAATCAGGCACCGGCAAAATACGCCTGGTCGGGCGTCTTCAGCATCATGCTCACGGTCGTGTGGCTCTACCTGCAGATCCTGCAGATTCTGGGCATCGCGCGCAGTAGTTAGTTTGGGCAATTGCCCAGCAACTCAGCGATTGCCC
>WLNS01000037.1 GCA_009699665.1 Actinomycetota bacterium | reverse complement strand
TCGGACTGCCCGCCGGAACCACGGTGGTCGGTGTTTTTGACGTACATAGCGTCTATCTGGGCAAGGCAGACGGCACACCCCAGGTCGTCCCCGATGGATTCCCCATGATTGTGTTGACTGAGGACGGAACTCCGGGCATCACCTTCCTCTCGGGATCGACTGCTCCGACGGAACTGCGAATTGCCCTTCTCAAGAAGGGGTCCGGGCCCGAGGTGCTTGCTGATTCTGTGGTGACGGTCGCCTACAGTGGTTGGCTGTGGCCCACTGACTCATCGGCACCGGTAAACCAATTCGACTCGTCGTGGACAAAAGGCACTCCCGCGACCTTTGATCTTGCCGGGGGAGTAATTTCGGGATTCGCGAAAGCTTTGGTCGGCCAGCGCGTTGGCTCTCAGGTCGAAGTGATCATTCCGCCGAGTGAAGGATACGGCGACAAGGACAACGGTCCCATTCCGGCTGGTTCGACGCTGGTCTTTGTGATTGACATCCTCGGTGTGAATTAGGCGACTCAATGACGCCAGAACCCAGCAAGGTCATCAGACAATTCAGTCTGATTCACGCCCTGCTGGCATCGCGCGTTGGTCTTACGGTCGATCAAATCCTCGCCACCGTTGACGGATACCGGGATACTTTTGACCCTTATTCGTCGACGGCCGTCGATTCCGTCACGAAAAGTTTCGAACGCGACAAAAAAGAGATTCGCAACCTCGGCATCGTCATTCAGACGAGAACGCCCATGGATGCCCCCGAGGACAACCACGGAATGCGTTACCTCATCGATCCATCCACCTTTGTTTTGCCTGACGACATCACGTTTTCGCGCGCCGAGATCGCCCTGTTAAACCTTGCGGCACGGGCGTGGCAGCACGGCTCGATGAGCAAGGACGCTCTTCGGGCAATCAATAAGCTGCGGTCCCTCGGCATCGAGGCCGACGGAACACTTTCCGGCGTGCGCCCCCGCATATCCGGCTGGGATGATGTCGTCGATCATCTGGGCGACATACTTAGCCAGTCAGGGATCGCAGAGTTTTCCTACCTCAAACCCGGCACACTCATTGCAGAACCGCGGCGAGCAGCACCGGTGGCCCTCACGGAGTGGAATGGGCTCTGGTACATGCTGGCCTGGGACGTGGATCGTGACGCTGAGCGAACTTTTTTGGTGTCACGAATAACGACCCTTCCGCGCATGATTCCGCAATCCCGTTACGACTCGGACGGTCACGACTATGCCACACGTCTCGCGAATGAACTTGACGACCGGGCACAAAACAACGTTGCCCAAATCTCTGTCATGCCGCTGACAGACGCAGAACTCCGGTTAGGCGCTAAATACGGAGCCGCCGATGGGGACGGCGTGATTCACGTGCCAACGGCCGACCTCGACCTTCTGGCTGACGAACTCGTCGAATACGGGTCGGACGTTTCTGTTGTGCAACCCGACACGTTGCGTTTTCTGGTTCGCAAACGTTTCGAAAGAATTGCTGCCGCGCACGGGGGTGCAGCGTGAGTGCCAAGAAGCAGAGCAATCCGCGCGCGCAGTCCGTCGACGTCGTGGCGCGCATGCTGGCGGCGGTGCCCTATCTCATTGATAACTCTCCCGTCACCGTAGAGGATGCGGCAGCGACTTTCGGGATTAGCAAGGACGATATGCGGTCGATCGTGCGCACGCTCTTTGTCACCGGCATTCCCGGTGAATCAGGCACAGGGATGCCCCAAGACCTATTCGACTTTGACTACGACCTTTTCGTGGACGACGACATCATCGACATGACAAATCACGTGGGACCGGCAAACACACCTCGGTTTTCCGGGCGAGAAGCAGCAGCCCTCATTGCGGGACTGCAGTACATGTCTGACATTGTGCGCGATGACGATCGTCCGGCCATCGAGGCCCTGACGACCAAGATCAAGCGCGGAAGCACGAATGCGCCAGAAAACATTGTGGTGCGCATGGCACCGCTGTCCAGCGACGCGACGCCGCTTCGGGATGCAATAAATGACAACAAACAAGTCACCTTTTCCTACGTCAACGCCCAGGGCCTCAGTGAAAAACGTCAGGTCTGCCCACTTCGGCTCGACCTTGTCGGAAACACGTGGTACATGCGCGGGTATTGCCACCTACGAGACTCCCTGCGCACCTTTCGAACCGACCGTATGCGACACGTCGAGATTCTTGAAGCGGATCGTGATCACAACATAGCCCCCGAGTCCCTTCCCGACACACTGTTCGACGTTCCTGCGACCGACGAAGGAATCGCGGTGGTTCTCGAGGTTCCCGCCTCTGCGGTCGCCCTTCTCGCGGACTACAACGCGCGCGTGAGTCCGTCGAGCGGTGGGGTTGTCCGTGCAGACATCACCATGGCCCACGTTGAGGGCCTGCGACGACTCGTCTCTCTACTTCCGGGCGGAATTCGTGTTGTCGAGCCAGACTTTGCCGTTCGGGACATCGCCCTCTGGGCACAGAGAAGCCTGAAAGATTGCTCGCCGAGCTAACGATTCCGTCGCACGCCCGGTCACGAGCGAGTAAAGTGTTGAACGAACCACCTAGCGAAAAGGAAAATTATGGGCTTTCTCGGCAACCTCAATGGGTGGCACCTGATTATTATCATCGCTGTCATCGTGCTCCTCTTTGGTGCTCCAAAACTCCCCGGTCTTGCGCGCAGTCTCGGTCAGTCGTTGCGTATCTTCCGTGGTGAAATGAAGACGATGAAGGAAGAAAAGAATAAGAATTCGGACGGCGCAGCGGATACTTCATCGGGTCGCGTGTCCTCGATCTCAGCCAACTCAACGAGCGTGACGAAGGTCTCATCCGCGAAATCTGCGTCAACGACGGCACGTAAGCCTGCGGCGAAGAAGCCGTCCGCGTAATACGTGTCCTCCCAGGCACGTGGAAGGTCTCGCCGTAGCGGTCGAATGACGCTTGGCGCGCATCTGCGAGAGTTTCGTAAGCGCCTGTACTTCGCTGCAATCGGAATCATTGCCGGTGCCATCGCAGGCTGGTTTCTGGCAGATTTCATTCTTGATGCCCTGCGCAAGCCCATTTATGCCGTCGCGCAACAGCAGAACCGGGTTGCCACGCTCAACTATGACGGTATTTCTTCGGCCTTTGACCTGAAGCTACAGATTGCGTTGACAGTGGGCATGGTGGTTTCTTCTCCAGTCTGGCTTTATCAAATCTGGGCGTTCTTCGTCCCCGCCATGACGCGGCGCGAGGTCAAATACGCACTGGGTTTCTTCCTCACTGCGATACCGCTTTTCTTAGCCGGCTGCTACGCGGGATGGCTGGTGTTCCCGCACATCGTCGAACTGATGACAAGCTTTGCTCCGGCTAACGACGCAACGATCATCACCGCAAAGAGCTATTTCGACTTTGTGCTGAAACTCGTCATCGTCGTAGGAGTCGCCTTTGTTTTGCCGGTATTTCTCGTCTTGCTCAATTTTGTGGGCGTGATATCGGCGAAGACCATTCTGAAGTCGTGGCGCCTAGCAATTCTTTTGATTGCACTTTTCACGGCGATAGCAACACCCGCGGCCGACGTGCTCTCGATGTTTTTACTCGCCATTCCGATGGTTGCACTGTATTTTCTCGCGGTGGCTGTCTCATTGCTGCACGATCGGCGTAAAAAGCGAAGGCAATTAGATGCAGAGTCTGTGGACATAGTCGAAGCACCACAGGGGCTGACGCAGATTTGATGCCAGACATGAGTCCTTCCGAAAGGTATGCCGCATCTCGGCTGGTCGTGTCACACCCCTACGTTGACGATTTTCGAGGTTCGCGCGACTTTGATTTGGATCCCTTTCAGGTTTCTGCCTGTCAGCGCGTCGAAGAGGGCGACAGCGTGCTCGTGGCCGCACCGACCGGCGCAGGCAAGACAATCGTGGCAGAGTTCGCGATTCATCTCGCAATGACCGGACCCGATACGGATTCACGGGTTTTCTTCACCACGCCCATGAAGGCTCTGAGCAACCAGAAATACAACGAACTTGTCGATCGATGGGGCACAGAAAACGTGGGACTTCTCACCGGTGACACGAACATCAACGGCAATGCCCGGCTTGTGGTCATGACGACCGAGGTCTTGCGAAACATGCTCTACGCCGACGCTGCATCATTGAGTGATCTCGCGTTCGTGATCATGGATGAAGTGCACTACCTGGCGGATCGTTTTCGGGGCGCTGTCTGGGAGGAGGTGATTATTCACCTTCCCGCCACCGTCAAACTTGTGTGCCTGAGTGCCACGGTGTCCAACGCCGAGGAGTTCGCGGATTGGCTGGGTGCTGTTCGCGGTGATGTCAGTCTTGTTCTTTCAGAAGAACGCCCCGTGCCCCTCGACCAGCACGTCATTGTTTCTGGCAAGCTGATAGATCTCTTCGATTCGCGCGGCCAGGCCAGCGCACATCGGGTCAATCCAGAGCTACAGCGCCTTGCACAGGCGGCCATGCGCGCCCCACACCAGCGCGGGCGGAGCTCTCGGCTCGGCGGTTCACGCGGCCGCCCCAGCACATCCTTCGCTCCCGTGCGCGGCCGCATCGACCGCCCTGACGTGATTGAGCTGCTGGGGGAACGTCAGTTGCTTCCCGCGATTTTTTTTATATTTAGTCGCGCAGGATGCGACCAAGCTGTTCGCCAGTGTGTGCAATCCGGGGTTCGCCTGACAGACACCCACGAACGCGAAGAGATTCGCGCCATTGTCGACGAACGCTGTCGAACGCTGCTTGACGAGGACCTCGGCGTTCTGGGGTACTGGAAATGGCTGGAGGGACTCGAGCGTGGCGTCGCGGCTCATCACGCGGGACTCTTGCCAGCATTCAAAGAGGTTGTTGAAGAGCTGTTTCAAGAAAAGCTTGTGAAAGTTGTTTTTGCGACCGAGACTTTGGCCCTCGGCATCAATATGCCGGCTCGGTCTGTGGTTCTCGAAAAGCTCGAAAAGTTCAATGGCGAAGCCCGCGTGCCGCTCACCGCGGGCGAATACACGCAGATCACCGGACGAGCGGGGCGTCGCGGCATTGATGTTGAGGGACATGCTGTTGTGCAATGGAATGGCAACAACGATCCTCAGTCAATCGCCAACCTCGCAAGTCGCCGCACTTATCCGTTGAACTCAAGTTTTCGACCCACCTACAACATGGCCGTTAATCTCGTCTCACAATTTGGACGAAACCGCACTCGCCAGATTCTTGAGTCGTCGTTTGCGCAGTTCCAAGCCGACCGATCGGTGGTCGACCTCGCACGCAAGGTCAAACAGCAACAGGAGTCTCTCGTCGGCTTTGAGAAGCCTATGTCTTGTCACCTCGGGAATTTTGCCGAATATGCAGCAATCCGGCGTTCACTGACCGATAAGGAACGCGCGGCAATCACCGCAAACGACTCGCGCGCCTCGCGAGATCGACGCGCAGCTGAACTCAATCGACTCCGTAAGAATATGCGTGCGCACTCTTGCCATGCCTGTCCGGAGAGGGAAGAACACGCTCGTTGGGCTGAGAGGTGGTGGCGCCTCCGGCGTGACACTGACAACGTCGTTCGGCAAATCAACGAACGAACGGGTGCCGTGGCCAGGACCTTCGATCGCGTGTGTGACGTTCTTCTCGAACGGGGCTATCTGCTGCTTTCGCCAGACGGTGACCTTGAAAGGACTCCTGAAGGCGAAATTTTGGCTCGCATTTATGGCGATCGTGATTTGTTGGTTGCCGAATCGTTGCGCAGCGGTATCTGGGACGGGCTCGACGTCCCCAGCCTTGCGGCCCTCGTCTGCGCCATCGTTTTTGAACCGAGACGGGAAGAGGGTGACATTAGTGAGCGCAGATTGCCGCGGGGGGCTTTTGTGGAAGCTCTCACGGCGACCGGCCTGCTGTGGAGTGAATTGGATGACATTGAACAGCGGGTCAAACTTCCGGGAACACAGCCCATTTCACCTGGAATCTCGAGAGCCATGTACCGTTGGGCGCAGGGCGATTCGCTCGACGATGTGCTATTCGAGGCAGACATGCCAGCGGGTGACTTCGTGCGCTGGACCAAACAAACAATTGATCTCCTCGACCAAATCTCACACGTGAGTTCTTCCCGTGTCTCGGCTACGGCTCGTTTAGCCCTGGACGCGGTGAGGCGCGGCGTCGTTGCCTATGCGAGCGTGGGCTCCCTGTGATCGCTTTCTTGAGGCGCCCGTTCCCCCTCTACGTCGCACTGCCTTTAGGCGCTGTAGGCGGACTGACGCTCAGCGCCGCATTTCCTGAACCAGGATTATGGTGGCTCGCGATTCCCGGCATCGCGCTCATCGTGTGGAGTCTCATTGGTCGACGATGGTGGACGGCTCTGTGTATTGGCTTTATCGCCAGCCTGACATTCTGGCTTCCGCTCATTGATTGGCTCACCCTGTATCTCGGCCTGGTTCCGTGGTTAGCCCTAGCCGGTGTCATGACCTTGTGGATGACGCTCTGGGCTCTTCTCGCATCGTTCGTTCTCTCCAACGCTCATCGACTCTGGTCCCGCCCGGGCATGCAATTCGCCTTTGTTCCGCTGGTGATTTCTGGTCTGTGGGTGGCCCGCGAAGGAATTGCGTCCGTGTGGCCCTACGGCGGGTTTTCGTGGGGTCGTGTTGCGCAATCGCAGGCCGACGGCATATTTGGGCACACCGTGAGTTGGCTCTCTACGGCCGGCTTGAGTTTTCTCGTGGTCTGGATTGCAACGAGCCTCGTGGTGCTCGTTCGCCTGCCGGCCGCGCGTTGGCTATGGGCCATCCCCGCCGCTGTCAGCATCCTCGCCGCCGCCATTCCTAGTTTTCCAATACAGATTCTCGGCACGACTCGTGTCGGTGCCGTGCAAGGCAATGCCGACGCAGGACTGTTCAGCGGTTATTCCCCTGGAGAAATCCTCAGTGATCACCTCAACGCCAGCGAGTCTCTGGTCGGAAAACCAGTGGACGTTGTGGTCTGGCCAGAGAACGGAAATGACATCGACCCCCTGCGCGACGAAACGTCGGCCGCACTCATTGACGACCTGGCTTCACGTCTGCACGCGCCCATCGTTTTTGGCACCATCACGCATCCAACACCCGATGAATACTTCAACTCATCGCTCGTCTGGGAACCTGGCGTTGGCGTCGTCGGACAATATGACAAGATTCATCCGGTTCCCTTTGCCGAATACATGCCGGAGCGTGATTTTTTTCACTCACTTGTTCCCGAACTGGTAGACCTCGTGACTCGTGACTACGGCTTTGGCCTAAGGTCTAACGTCATCGACATAGCAGGGGTTCCCATGGGCCTGTCAATCTGCTTCGACATTACCGATGATCAGCAGGCGTACGACATGGCACGTGACGGCGCCCAGATTGTTTTGGCGCAAACCAACAACGCGGACTTCGGACACACCGATGAGAGTTTGCAACAGGTGGCCATTGCTAGGTTGCGTGCCATGGAGATGGGCAGAACAGTCGTTAATATCTCGACGGTCGGACTCTCTCAGATCATTGCACCGGACGGCTCAATACTGGACTCCCTAGAGAGATTTACGGCAGGCGCGATGCTTGTTGACGTTCCCCGGTCTGCGACCTTAACCCCGGCGATGGTCTGGGGCAGGACGATTGAAGTCGGCCTCTCGCTGCTGGGAATTGTCGGTTTTACGCTCGTGGTCGTGCGCACGTTTCAGGCTAAGCGCCGAGCTTCTCTTTTCCCCGACGAGACCGAAGATAGGCCAAACGTTCGTCAAGAATGATTTCGAGTTCTTCCCTCGAGCGTCGCTCGAGCAACATATCAAACGGCGTTCGAAGTGCTTTTTCTTCGTTGTCGGCCGACACCTGCGGGCGCACTGCGCCGGATAATTCAGCCTGCGCACTACAGGTGGGGCAGGACCAATCCAGCGGACTTTCTGCGTCATGAGCAAATGTCAGTGTGAATGACTTCGCACAGACTGGGCAGTCGTAGACGACCCTTTTGCGCTGTGAATACTCAATTCCCTCATCGCTAGCGAGGCTGCGGCTGTTGAGGCTTGAACCGCGAAGTGATTGATCGCGCATGATTCCTCCAATAGACCTATGTGTCCTGTCTAACGGACGAAACGATGTGTTGCAGCACATTCATCCCGGGTGGAACGTATTCCCAGTTACCTTTCAGCCAGCCACATATCAATAACTCTTCGAGCGGTAACGACATCATCAGTGACAAGTCCGTCGGCACAAGCGTCTAAGAGACGTCGGATTTCTTGCGGTTCATTGATAACCCAAAAATGCACCTCAACTCCCGCTTCGTGGAGGCGTGCAATAAAAGATCGGTGTGTGAGATTCATTCCCGCACCGCGCGTCGGTATTTGCACTGCGTCAATCTGGCGCGTGAGACGTCGAACCTGCCTCTTCATGCCGAACCGGTCGGCGATGAGAATTCGCACAAAAAGTGACGATGACGCACTCGCTGCCACGCCAGGAAGAAGTCGTTTGACGGTTCGTCGATTTCGCTCCGAGAACGATGCCAGCAGCACTCTCGACTCCGCATTGAGTGATCGAATGACGGAGGTGGCTACCTCGGGAGAAGTGGGCGACTTCACGTCGAGATTGAACAGGGCGTGGGGCAGGCTAGACAATGCTGCCTCGAGCGTGGGGACGCCCTCTCCGCGACCAAGATCCATCTCACCAAGCTCGTGTGCGGTCACGTCACATATTCGTGCGGGGCTTCCCGTGAGTCTCACTAGCGTGTCGTCGTGAAAAAGAACCGGAATGCCATCGCGCGACACCTGAATGTCCGATTCGATCACATCCGCCCCCGCTGCGAGCGCTGCGCGAAACCCACCCAGAGTATTTTCGACGAAGCCCGGCATCTCACCGCGATGAGAGAGCAACCGCGGACGCCGAGCTGCCATATAGGTTCCGGTCGCCATGATCGCAACGTTATCAGCCACGTTTTGCCCGCACCGCGATAGTCTCAGTGCGGTGCCGAATCTCTGAGCATCACCCCTCCCATTTGTGAACGAAAGAGTGCCTAGCCATGACGAATCCGCTTGCAATTGGTTCACTTGCCGGAAAGAACGTTCTCGTGACCGGTTCGTCACGTGGCATCGGTGCCGACACCGTGGGCTATTTTGCCTCGGCCGGCGCTCGCGTCGTCATCAATTACCGTGAGAAAGAGGCGAGGGCTGCCAAGATTCGAGATGGCATTGTGTCAAATGGGGGAGAGGCAATCATTGTCGGCGCCGACCTCACGAATCTCCAAGACGTTTCACGAATGTTCGCAGAAGTCGACGCCGCATTTGGCAAACTCGACATTCTGGTGATGAATGCCTCGGGTGGAATGGAGGCGAGCATGGGGGAGGACTACGCCATGCGCCTGAACCGCGACTCCCAGGTGAGCCTTCTCACAGCTGCGCTGCCTCACATGGCTGACAGTTCTCGGGTAGTTTTTGTCACCAGTCACCAGGCCCATTTCATCAATACGACACCGACGATGCCAGAGTATGTGCCGGTCGCGCTTTCAAAGCGCGCGGGAGAAGACGCCCTGCGCCAGATGATTTCGACTTTGGACGAACGAGGGATCGGCTTCGTCGTGGTCTCGGGCGACATGATTGAGGGCACAATTACGGCAACGCTCCTTAATCGCATGAGTCCCGGCGCCATCGAAGCCCGCAAACAGGCGGCCGGTCGCCTTTATAACGTTGCCGAATTCGCCGCTGAGATAGTTCTTGCGGCCGTCGAGCCCGTACCCACGAATCACACGCGCCTCGTCGGTGATACGAGCGACTTTGCGCCCATTCCAGAGCAGTGACGCGACCAGCGCACCGACGAGTCTCACGCATCCTGCTCTTTGACGAACAGGAGCGCTTGCTGCTGCTGAAGACCGCGTCACCTGTGTTGGCCGTTCCCGTTATTCGATGGATCACGCCCGGTGGCGGTGTCGACGATCATGAATCACACAGCCAAGGAGCAATTCGAGAACTCTTCGAAGAAACGGGCCTGCGTGTCGACTCGGTAGGGGAGCCGATATGGACGCTTTCGGGTCAGAGCACCTTCAACGATGGTCATGTTCAGACCACATACACGGAGTTTTTTTGCGTGCGCACGACGTCTTTTGAACCCGTGCGCCATCACTGGATGCCGAACGAATTTATTGACATTCACGACGTGCGCTGGTGGTCTGTGACAGACCTAGCGACCACCACGGAAGCGTATGCTCCGCTCAATCTCATCGATATCGTGGCAGCAACAGCAGCCACAGATACATAGAGAAGTGGGCAGTCACCCGAAAGTAACTGCCCACTGTCCGTAGAGATTTAGCGAGTGCTTCGACCGACCACAATGGCGCCAATCACCTGGACGATTGCCAAGGCGATTGCAATCGCCCCGATGATAACCATGATGAGCTCAACACCCAGTGTGCCCAGGAAGAACATGGCAATACCCGCAAGCACAGAAACGATTCCTGTCACGATGCTGAAGGCTCGAGCTGCCGCGTGCGACGATTCTATGAGCGTCGCAATTCCGTCGATAATCCATGAAATTCCGATCACGATGGCCAGAACCTCGATGCCGAGATTGATGTCGAGCAGTATGAATACTCCAGCGACCAGCAGCACGACGCCCAAGACGATGCTGAGGGTGCGGCCCAGACCTGTGAGTCCCGGACCGCCGATGCCCACGACGACGCGAACGATGCCGCGGATGAGCACGAAGATGCCGAAAATTATGCCGGCGAGAAACGCTGTCTTTGCCGGGAAACTCAGCATGAGGATACCGACGATTGCCGTGATTATTGCGCCAATGATGAGGCCCGTGCGCACGGTTTGCACCGTCTGCTTGGTGGCCTGTGCCGAATCGCCGTAGAACACAAATCCTCGGCTATTAGTGGGTGTAGACATCTACTCTCCTTGACTTCTGTGCAGCGTCAATTCGCTGTTCTGTGCCCAGCATAGGGGGATAGGAAGCGCCAACCACCTAAATTGTTGTAGCTAAAAATCTGCGAGGTTCGGGTGTGGACCCATGCGACCGTCACTGTCGAGGTCGGCAATCTGCGCCATTTCGCTGTCGGATAATTCGAAATCGAAGACGGCAAAATTCTCCGTCACACGAGCCGGTGTCACCGACTTAGGAATGACCGTATTTCCTAATTGAATGTGCCAGCGGATGATCACTTGCGCGACCGACTTTGCGTGGCTGTTCGCAATAGATGTGAGCACCGAATCTTCGAGCACCGTGCCCTGGCCCAAGGGGCTCCAGGCCGTTGTCACAATGCCGTGTGCACGGTGATACTCCCGATTCACCTTCTGCTGAAGCCGCGGATGACATTCGATTTGATTCACGGCCGGCACGGTGAGGCCAGCATGAACAAGTTGCTCGAGGTGTTCTGGCTCAAAGTTGCTTACTCCAATGGCGCGCGCGCGGCCTGAGGCATAAATTTCTTCACAAACCTCCCAAGTCTCGACGAAAAGTCTCGCCTTCGGCCGAGGCCAGTGAATCAGGTAAAGATCAACGTAATCTACGCCAAGTCTGTCGAGGCTGGCGTCGAAGGCGTCGACCGTTGTCGCGCGTCCTTGGTCTGAATTCCAGAGCTTCGTGGTCACGAAAATATCGCTTCGCGCTACGCCGGTAGAAGCGAGAGCACGACCGACGCCGCTCTCGTTGTCATAAATTTTCGCTGTATCAATGGCTCGATAGCCCTCACTCAGAGCGTGCTCCACAATGCTTTGGGCGACGTCATCGGCGACTTGCCACACGCCGAGTCCGAGTTGCGGCATTTCGACGCCATTGTTGAGCGTGATGGTGGGGGAGAGAACTGTCACAGCACGTCACCTATTTCTGAGGGGAGGGGAGGGAAGGTGAATCGTCGAAGACTTTTCCGGGATTCAAAATACCTTTGGGGTCAAAGACCCGCTTTATATCTCTTTGAAGGCGCCACTGAGTATCACCCAGCTCGTCGCTCAACCATCGCCGTTTTAGTACGCCAACGCCGTGCTCACCGGTAAGTGTGCCCCCGAGACGAAGGGCGGCTTGAAAGAGATCGCCGGCGGCAGCCCAAATCGTGGGAGAGGGTTCGGGCGTA
>WLNS01000036.1 GCA_009699665.1 Actinomycetota bacterium | reverse complement strand
CGCCGTCCAATTGGCCTCGGTACCTGCCGGCACATTCAGATAGCCCATCGAATTCATGGGAATGTCGTAGGTCTTGCCATTGGCGCCGGGAATGGGAATGTCAATGGGCGAGACGATGTCGCTGCCAATGGGCGTCGACGAGGCGTCAGGGGAAGGGGTGGTTGTGGAGCAGGCCGTAAGTCCGGCAACGGCAGCGACAACAATTGCTGCGACGGCACCGATTCGTGCGAAGTTCTTGTTCATGATTTTCTCTCTCTTGATGGTGTTGTGCTCTCACGAGAACACGTTAGCGATGCCAGACTAAGTGCATTTTTTTGGAGATCGCTGGATGTTAGTTGACTGTTTCCCGAGAGCCGGGCGCTTGGCCGGAAAGCTCGGGCTGACGCTTGTGGCGACGTTAATCGTCGCCACAAGCGTAGGCCCTCAAGCAGACGTCACAAAAGACCGTTAATTAGCGTCTTTGAAATTCGAGTCGACCTTGAAGGTGTAACTCTCGCCAGATACCGAGTTCGTCAGAACAACCTGATTGAGTCCAATACCCTTGGGAATCAGCTGGGGGGCAATGGCCGTGTCGCCGCCGCTTCCCGGAGTGAAATAAACGCTAGCGCAAGGGTCAAAGAAGCCATCCCCCTTGTCAACCGACGTGATCTCGGCGGTCCATTGACCACTGGTTCCGGCCGGAACATTCAGGTTGGCGACCACTGGGCCCAGGCCCAATGTGTAAAGCTCTGCCGGGTTGGGCGGAATGGGTATATCGATATAGGTGGGCTGGGTCTCTCCGAACCACGGCTGATCAGGGTTGCAAGGGACGGCTGATGGGGAGTTACTCGGAGACGCCGAGCTCGAAGGAGACGCCGTGGGGGCTGGCGTCGGGGTGGCTGCCGAGCATGCGGTGAGTCCGGCAGCAGCGGCAACAACAAGTGCCGTGACAGCGCCGAATCGTGCGATGTTCTTATTCATATTTATCTCTCTCTTCATGGTTTTGTGTTCAGGGGAAAACACACAAGCCATAAAATCCTATGAGATATTCGTTCGAGATGGGCAGATTCTTTCGGGAAGATTTTCTGCGAGTTAACCGATGAAAAACTAGACTTCACCCTGGCGATGCACTGACTGCAGGCGCGTGTAGGCAGCCACTCCCTCGGGGCCGTATTCCATGCCGATGCCGGAATCCTTCCAGCCGCCAAAGGGCGCGGCCAGGTTGGAGCCGTAAAAGTTGATGCCCATGCTGCCTGTCTCGACGCGGGACGCCACCTCGGCGCCGTGGTCGGGGTCTGAGGTAAAGATGGTGCCACCGAGGCCGTAAGGCGAGTCGTTGGCGATGCTCACAGCGTCGTCCTCGTTCACGTAAGGAATCACCACGAGCACGGGGCCAAAGATTTCCTCTTGAGCCACCCGCATCTTGTTGTTCACTCCAGCAAATACCGTGGGCTTAGCAAAGTAGCCGCGGTCGAGGCCATCGGGACGCCCAGTTCCGCCGGTTGCCACTGTTGCACCCTCGTCCTGACCAATCTGGATGTAGTCGGTCACGGTCCTGAACTGCTTGACCGACGCCGACGGACCGTAGACCGTTTTCTCGTCGAACGGGTCGCCCTGCGGCGTGGCGGCGACCGTGCTGGCCACCATCTCAACAATCTCATCGTAGCGCGAGCGCGGCGCCAAAATGCGCGTGGAGTTGTAGCAGGTCTGCCCGGTGTTGCGCAGGCAGGTGCGGTTGATCATGGGGCCCACCACCGACAGGTCGGCGTCCTCAAGGATGATGCTGGCTGACTTGCCGCCGAGCTCGAGCGTAACCGGACGCAGCAGACGACCACACTGTTCGGCCAAGAGGCGCCCCACCTCGGTGGAACCCGTGAACGCCACCTTCGACACGAGCGGGTGCTCAACGAGGTGACCCACCTCGTGACGCGTGCAGGTGACGAGGTTGATCACGCCGTCGGGAATGCCGGCAGCCTGTGCGGCCTCCATCAGCACGCGCAGGTCGAGCGGCGTCTCTGACGCGGGCTTGATCACCACGGTGCACCCGGCAATGAGCGCCGGAGCGAGCTTGATCATGACGAGAGCGACGGGATAGTTCCAGGGTGCGATGAGCGCACACACTCCACGCGGGTGCCGCTGCACCTGCGTGTAGTGACCAGCGCGGTCGGGGTAGGCGCGCTTGTCGACTAACTCCACAAAGTCGGCCAGTGATGCGTAATAGCGCAGTAGGCCGGCGCCGTGACCACCGGCGAGTCGGGTCTCGGTGATCGCTGAGCCATTCTCGCTGGTGATGATGTTGGCCAGCTTCTCGCTGCGCGCCTCAAACTCGTCGGCCAGTTTGCGCATCAACTCGGCTCGGGCGTGGGCACCGATGTCGCGCCAGCCTGTGCCGTGGAAGGCGCGGTGCGCACTCTGCACGGCCTTATCGATGTCGTTGGCATCGGCCGCCGGCACGCGGGCCCATATTTCTTCGGTCGCCGGGTCGGTGACGTCAATAAACGTGCCCGAGCCGGATGTGACCCAGTCGCCGCCAATAAACAGGTCGTCGGTATACATCTCAAGCGTGGTCATGCTGGCTGCTTTCTAGAGGATGTCGAGGCGCAGAATGCGCATAGAGGAGTTGAGTTCGGCCTCGGCCATGGCTCGGCCGGTGGGCGTGATCATCTCGCCCATCACGCGACCCGTCAGGTCGCCCAGCACCCACTGCGGAGTCTGGCCAAACCACTCGGCAGAGAATCCCAGTCCGGTGGGGTGAAAGCGCCACAGCCGATCAGAGTCGCGCATGATGGCGTCTTCGAGACTGTGATGCTGCTTGCGTGTGTCGTGGCCGTCGATGATGTCGGTGATGCTCGTAATGAACGCGTCGTCATAGCCACAACCGGGAAGAATCTCGCGGGCGATGTCGCAGCCGTGCTTTTCATGCTCAACGCGGATGTCGCTGGTCAAGAAATTGTCGCTGCGAAAACCCTCAGTCAGAATCTTGTCGCCGTCAACGCGCGACCATCCCACGTCGTGCATGAGGGCGGCAACGCGCGTGACCTCGGGATCGGCGTCGGGTTCTGTGTCGAGAATGAACTCGGCATACATCACCGTCATGGGCAGGTGCACGTCGTTCATGCGCGTGCGCATAAAAGGCTCGGCGGCCTGCCACACGTGGTCGAGATTCGAATACGTTCCCGTGGGCGTGGCGCCACCACCCAGCGTGGGCGTATCGGCAAACGTGTGCTCGTAAAAAGAAAGCGTCATGAAGCAACCACCAATGTTTTAAGAGGAGTATCGAGGTTTGTGGCCTGGTCGGCCGGAATTGTCGAACCGGAACCCAGGGCCTTGCGCACGGCCATGTAGTCGCTGACGGCATTGACCGAGTCGATCGCAATCAGGCGACCGTCACGGTAATAGAGCACCGAGAACGACTCGTCGTCGGGCGCCCCGCGCACGACCGTCTGGTCGTAGCCCGTCGAGAGCCCGGCGATCTGCAGCTTGAGGTCGGCCTGATCCGACCAGAACCACGGCACGGCACGATACGCCTCACGCACACCGGCCAGTGTCTTGGCCGCCGTCTTGGCCTGGTCCACCGCGTTTTGCACCGACTCGAGGCGCACCTGGGTGTCGCCACCCAGCGGGTGCGGCAACAGCACGGCATCGCCGGCCGCCACCACACGCGGATCGCTGGTCTCGGCAAACTCGTTCACCACGATGGCTCCGTTGACCGTCTCGAGGCCCAGCTGATCGGCGAGTTCGCCTCGGGCAACAACACCGATGCCCACCATCACAATGTCGGCTGCCACGATCTCGCCGCCTTCAAGCTCGACTCCCGTGACGGTGCCGCCCGCGCCCACAATGCGGGTGATTCGGGCGTCGAGTCGAACGCTCGTGCCCCGGCGCTCGTGAGCGGCTCGATAGAACTCGCTCGTCTCGGCACTCACGGCCCGAGCAATGAGTCGATCCATCGCCTCGAGCACGGTGACCTGCTTGCCGTCCATGCGGGCGCCGGCGGCAACCTCGAGTCCGATGAATCCCCCGCCAATCACCACAACGCTCGCGGCCGCATCCCAGCGTTTCTTGAGGTCGATGGCGTCGGCGATATCGCGCAGGTAGAGCACGCCATCCAGGTCGGCGCCCTCGGTGGGCAGCCGGCGCGGGGTCGAGCCGGTAGCCAGCGCGAGCTTGTCGAAGTGAATCTCTCGCCCCGTATCAGTGGTGGCTACTCCACGCTCACCCGAGAAATCTACTGAAACGACCTGTTCGCCCGGCACGACAACAATGGCGTTATCGACATAGAACGACGGCGCGCGAAGTTCGAGCGACTCAATATCGGCCGTGCCGTGCAGAAAGGCCTTCGACAGGGGTGGCCGCTGATACGGGCCGTGCGGCTCTTCGCCGACGAGTTCGATGCGCCCCTCGAATCCGTCATCGCGCAGCGAGACAGCGATTTGCATGCCGGCCTGACCAGCACCGACAATCAGGACGTCGGGCACGTTCTAGACCTGTTCGGGTGCGATGCGAACGATCAGACCGTCGAGGTCGGCGCTCATTTTGATCTGGCACGAGAGACGACTGGTTTCTTGCCGATCCGACGCGGCACCGTCGAGCATGTCATCTTCGAGGGGGCCGGGTTCGCCCACCTGGGCAGAAAACGACGGGTCAACAAACACGTGGCAGGTGGCGCACGCGCAGGCGCCGCCACACTCGGCGACGATGCCCTTGACGCCGTTCTTCACGGCGGTTTCCATAACGGAATCACCGTCGCGGGCATCCAGCGTAACTTCGGCGCCGTTGGGCTGAATATATGTCACTTTGGGCATGACTACTCTTTTCTTTCGTTGTGGGTCTCAGAAAACTCAGAAGGCTGAGCGCTCACGGGCGCGGTCTAGATAAATTGCTTTCCACCGTCGACGACGATGGTCTGTCCGGTGATGTAACTAGCGTCCTCCGACGCCAAGAACATCGCGGTGCCCACCATGTCTTGCGGTTGGCTCGCCCGAGGAATAGCGCGGCTTGAGACGCCATAGGTCTCGGCGTCTTCCATCAGGCTCAGGCTCGCCTCGGTCAGGGTGAAGCCGGGCGCTATTGCATTGACGGTCACGCCGGTCTTGCCCACCTCGCGGGCCATCACACGGGTCATGCCGATGACGGCACCCTTGGATGCCACGTAGTGCATCCACATCGGCGATCCCGAAAACACAGTGGCCGAGGCAATGTTGATGATGCGCCCGGTGGCCTGCGTCATCTTGGGAAAAGCCGAGGCGGCCGTCAGCCACGCGCCCTTCACGTTAACCGCCATCACGCGGTCCCACTCGTCGGGGTCAAGCTCATAGAACGGCGCGCGCTTGATAGTGGCATACATGGCCGCGTTGTTGATGATCACGTCAATCGATCCGAACGCGGCCAGGGCCGCATCCATGAGGGCGTCGGTCGATTGCTTGGCGGTCACATTCGTCGCGACCGCAATGGCGTGGCCGCCCGCCTTCTCGATGATCGCGACCGTCTCGGCAGAACCTGCCTCGTTCATGTCGGCCACCACAATGTTGGCGCCGCGTGCGGCAAAACCTTCGGCAAAAGCCCGGCCCAGTCCGCCGGCGGCACCCGTGACAATCACGGTCTTGCCGGCAAACTGTGTGGGGTTGCCGTGAGGTGCGTCAGTCATTGAGGCGCCCGCTCTCGCGAAGTTCCATCATCTGCGGGCTCATGTCCATGCACTCGACCGCAATCAGCGCCAGCGACATGTTCTTCGCCTCGTCGGTGAACAGGTTGCCGTAGGCGCGCAAGCCATTGATGCGCAACGACTCTTCGCGGGTCAGCCCAAAGCGCGGCATAGCTACGTCGGTGCCATGCGGTGAGACGCGCCAGACCTTGTCGGAGTCTTTAACAATCTTGTCGTTCAGGCTGAGAGCCGTGAGGCGTGTGTCATGGCCATCGATGATGTCGCAGATCTCGTCGACATCGGCCGGCGGCAATCCCGCCTCGGACAGAATTTCGCGCGCAATGCGTGCGCCTTCTTTTTCGTGCTGAAAGACCGCCCAGTCGTAGGATCCGTCGCGGTCGGGAGCGATGGCCTGAAAGGCGTCGTACTCGTCAACGGTCGACCAGCCGGTGTCATGACAGATAATAGCCGGAAGCACAATGTGCTCATCTGCGTCAGGAAGGTGGCGCAGCAGCTGACGTGCGATGCCATAGGAGTAGAGCGTGTGGGCATCGTTGTCGCGGGTCTGCAAATAAGGCGTGGCGAGCTGCCAAATGAGCGTATCCCGCTCCCCCATCGTGATCATTCCGGGAACATCATCGTAAGCCGGTATCAGGTGGCTCACGTCGCGTCCGAGATGATTGATTGAGGAGCGGGATACGGTCTTCATATTTTTAGCGGTGAGGTCCTACTTGAGGATCTCGACGGTGCCCTGGTTGCCGTCAACACGGAGCTTCATGCCCGTCTTGATGGTGGTCGAGGCCTTACCGGTTCCGGTAACTGCCGGCAGACCGTACTCACGGCACACGATGGCCGCGTGGCTCATCATGCCGCCGATGTCGGTCACCGTAGCGCTGATCTTGCCGAACACAGGACCCCAGCTCGGGTTGGTAACCGGAGCGACGAGAATCTCGCCCTGCTTCAGTTCGCCCAGCTGGTCGGGGCTCGTGATGACGCGGGCAATACCCTCGACAACACCCCCCGATGCGGCCATACCCTTGAGTCCGCCCTTGCCAGACTCGTCGGCGCCCAGCCACTGCTGAACCTGCTCTGTGGTGATTCCCCAGAGCATGACGGTGAAGGGCTCGTTGATCTCTGCCGGCGGCTCGTTGAACGCGGGCGCGGGGCGCTGCGTCTCGAGTGCGGCAATGATCTTGGTGCGACGTTCGATCTCCTTGGGCCAGTACGAGGGGCCGATTGCCGGCGTGCCGACAGCCCATCCGTTTGCGTAGTCGAACAGAACGGGGCGAACCTCGTCACGCGACAGGTAGAGGATGTCTGTGGCGTTGCCCCAGAATCCCTCGTCTGCCAGCAACTGACCGAGCTGACGAACCTTGCGCCAGAAGACGCCCATGGTCCAGTGCTCGATGTAGAAGTTGTGGTCTTCAACGTAGGGGTAGACCGCGCGTGCGAGGCCCAACTTGCCGTTGAAGGTTTCCTTGGCTTCTCCATCGAGAGCGTCGGCGTACTCGCTTACGATGCGGTCGCGCTCCACGTGGAGCTCGTCCTTCGGGCGGTGCAGACGCTCGCCCTTGGCGGCACGGGCAACGTAGTCAACCGTGTAGCCCATGGGCAGGTCGAGGTTGTCGCACCAGTACTCGTCGGTTCCATAGAAACCGTTACCCGAGGTGTAGTTGAACCACGGGTCCTGTGCGCCCTCCCAGGCCTTGATCCACTCGGCACCCTTGGAGTCGCCCTTGAGTGCTTCGAGGATCTGCGCGGCGCTCTTGCCCACAACGAAGTGAGCGGTGAGGTCGAGCTTCACAGCCTTCTCGGCGAGAGCCTTGAGCTCGTCGTCGGGACGGAACAGAACCGAGTCCACACCCATAACCATCTTGGCGATGGCGAGGTCGGGAATGCCGGGGAATGCTTCCTTGCAGAAACCAAAGAAGTCGAGGTAAGCCACGTAACCCAAGTTGAGGAACTCGAAGTGACGCTCCCAGTTCTTGTAGCAGAGGCTGATCAGACGGTCGTAGTCGTCAAAGAGCTGAACCGAGGGGTCTTTTCCCTTGCCGCTCTTGATGTCTTCGAGTGCGACCATCTCGGGCAGCTTCTCGAAATTGATCGCCTTGATCTCTTCGATGTTCTTGAGCACATCTTTCTTCCAGTTCTCGAGCAGTTCGCCCCAGTTCTGAAAGTAGTGTCCCGCACGCTCCATGAAGTGAGGAACGCGATCGCCAATGAGCTCCGGCGCTACAGCCACAGGGCTGAAGTAGTTGTATCCAAGATGGATACGGAAGTCGATGCCGTTGGCGGGGGGAATGATGTAGTGGCGCGTGTTGTAGGCACCGAGGCAACGGCTGGCGTATTCAACGCCGATGACCTCGAAGGGCTTGAACACGTTGGGCCAGTGCTGGCTGTCACAGAACCAGAACTTCTGTTCTTCCTGCTTGCGCAGGTTCTCCTGAAAAATCAGGTTGTAGGGGTAGAGCCCCTGCCATCCCTCGGCACCCTTGGGGGTCTTGGTGTCGTAGGGAGACGGAAAGCTCTTTGCGGCGCGTGGCGACATTGCTCGGCCTTTCTCTTCTCGTGAATGGTGGATATTGCGATGGGGTGGTGCGATGGGGTGTGCGGTTTCTTACTTGTCTTTGCTCAGGTTCATCGAACCGAGCATCGACTTGGTAATGGCTTCGATTCCAGAACCGGGCGAGGACACCTTGACCTCAGCCTTCTTCTGCGACCACACCGTTTCGGGGCGGCTTTGCAGAAGAAGGACGTTGCTGCCATCGGGCAAATCAGCATCGATTGCCCATTCGACATCTTGTACCGAGCCATAGTGCTTCTCGGCGGCCTTGGCCAGCTTGGCCACGGCAATAACTTGGTCGTCCGACATGCTCGGTGAGTTGCGGCGCTCGGCATCAACCTCGCGACGCACAATTCCGCCGCGACCGGTGGGCACGAGTTCTTCGTGCTTGTCGCTGATGATGCGGTTGACCACAACGAGCATGACCTTGTCGACCACAAAGTTGTCGGGGGTCACTTCGCCCGAGACAACCATTTCGCCCAGACCCCACGAGGAGTCGATGACAATCTTGGTGCGGTCGCCGTTGGCGGGGTCAATCGTCATCGCCACACCGGACGCGTGCGAGTTGACCATCTTTTGCACGGCCACCGAGATCGAAAGGCCCTCGCTGGCAATCTTGTTGGCCTCGCGGTAGCTGATGGCGCGCGCCGTGTAGAGGCTCGCCCAGCACTCGCGAATCTTCTCCATCACGTTGTGCTCGCCCTCGATCCAGAGGTAGGTGTCTTGCTGGCCGGCGAATGACGCATCCGGCAGGTCTTCGGCAGTGGCACTCGAGCGCACCGCCACGGCAACCTCGCCGCCACAGAGCTTCATGAGTTCGCGATAGGCGGTAACGACCTCGTCGCGCACCGCGTCGGGAACCTCCTGCGTGAGGATGAGTTCGCGAATCAACGTTGCCTGACGATCAATCTCATCGGGGCTGTTGTAGTCGAGGCCCTTCAGGTGGCCGGCAATCTGATCATGCAGCGTGGTCTGATTCATCACGGCGTCGAACGCGTTGGTGGTCACCGCGAATCCGGGAGGCACGGGCATGCCGGCACTCGTCATGATGGCCAGCGACGTGCACTTGCCGCCGAGGCGATCGTGCTCGGGCTTTTCGGCGCTGTCAAACGGGAAGGTGTAAAGCGACATTGCTTTCCTTTACTTGTCTACTCTGATCGGTGGCTTTTATGTCGGTGGAGTGGGGCGCGTGTGCTGGCGATGGGTTACCAGGTCACGGGCACGGCGAGGGGAACGCGGAACGACAGGTTGTCGCCGAACTCAATGTCGGCGCCATCGGTGATGCGCAGACCGGGCAACTTCTTGGTGAGCTCTTCGAGAGCAACGCGCGTCTGAAGCTTTCCGAGCATGTTGCCGATGCAGTAGTGAATGCCAAAACCAAACGACATGTGGTTTCGAGCGTTGTCGCGCTCGATGTCGAATTTGTCGGGGTCGACAAACTGGCTGCCGTCGCGGTTGGCAGAGCCAAGAACGAGAAGAAGTTTCGATCCCTTCGGAATGTTGACTCCGCCCACGACGCCGTCTTTCTCTGCGGTGCGACGCCACGCCACAATGCTGCCCGCGGTGCGCAGCACTTCTTCGACCGCACCAGGAATCTTGGCCGGGTCGGCCGAGATCTGTTCCCATGCCTCGCGGTGAATCAGCAACTGGCGCACGGCGTTGGAGATGAGCGTGGTCGTGGTCTCGTGTCCGGCGAACAAGAGGCTGTAGAGGAACGAGGCGATCTCGTGGTCCGAAATCTCTTCGCCGGCGGCCTGAAGGTTGACGAGGTCGGTGACCAGGTTGTCTCCGGGCGTTACCTTCGCATCGGCAACCAGCTTCTGGCAGAAATTCCAGTAGGCCACCATGTTGTGCGCGTGCGGCACCTGTTCGTCATCAGTGAGGTCACCCCACGTGAGCGCTGCGCGCGATACGGCCCACACCTTGACCAGGTCGATCATGTCGTGGGGTACGCCGATGAGCTTAAAGATTGTGATGGTCGGGAGGTCATAGGCTAGGTCGGTGAGAATGTCACCCGAGTTGGTGCCCTGAGCGACCATGGCGTCGATGAGCGCGTCAGCGTTTTCGCGAATGTAGGGCTCGAGCACCTTGTAACGTCTCGGCGTGAACGCCTTTGTGGCCACGGCACGAATGCGTGTGTGCTCGGGCGGAATGCGGGCCGAGAGACCGGAGTACGTGGTGAATTCGCCATCGGCGAGCACCTTTTTGGCCTCCGCCCCCAACGGGCGAATGGGCGACTGGGCATCTTTCGACGAGAAGCCCTGCCAATCGTCAAACACACCCTTGACGTCGTCATAACGAGAAACAACGAACATGCTGATGCGGTCGTCCCACATCACGGGCGCTTCTTCGCGAAGAGCTGCGTACGACGGAAAGGGATTGTTCAGTTTGAAGGGCTCGAAGCCGTGATAATCCTTGCTAAACGGCTTGGCCTCGGTAGCGGTAGGTGCCATGAGCGGTTCCTCCTCGAACACGATTGACTTCATCATGCTCCCGCCCCGCGAAGTTTGCGAGACATTCTTCTCACTCAGTGAGAACGCGTTTTGGCCTAAAAAACCGGGAAAACTCGGCTATTCGCCGATGTGCACCGGCCGGCCCGCCATGGCAACTTCAATGCGGTCCACCGTGCCACGTAATTGCGGCATGAAGCGTTGCACCTCGCGATAGCGAAACGCCTCAAAAACCAGGCCCAGTGCCGCCACCGTTTGCCCGTTGAAGACAACCGGCATGGCCACCGAGAGCGCGTTCATGCGCATCTGCTCAATCGTGACCGAGTATCCATCACGGCGCACATCGCCAATCAGCTGCGTGAGAATGCGCGGATCGGTCACGGTCTTCGTTGTGGGTGCTTCCAGTTCGCGCTGCAGGTAGGCATCGACGAACCAGTCGGGTTGTGCCCCCAACAACACACGCCCCACGGCAGTGGCGTGCAGGGGCAAGCGACCGCCGATGCGTGAGACCTGGGGCATCTTTCGCGAGCTGTATATCTTGTCGACGTACAGACTTTGCGTTCCCTCGCGAATCGCCAGGTGCACATTCTCGTGCGTCAGGTCAAAGAGATCCTGCAAGAACGGATGAGCGCGGTCACGCAAGCGGCGACCGGCCATTTGCCCCAGCTCCCAGATGCGAAACCCGACCTGGTACTTTCCGTCTGAGCCTTTGCGAAGCCCGCCCCACTCCTCGAGCTCGTGCACCATGCGATAGGTCGTCGACAGCGGGAGGTTCGCCCGAGCGGCGATGCGCGCGACAGTGAGATTGCCGCTGGAGCCCTCGAAGGCCCCCAGAATAGAGAGCGCGCGCGAGGTCACGCTTGGCCCGCGAATGTGCTGGGGCTCTGCCATGGTCACCTCCGTTGGCCCACCTACCTGTGCCCAGATTACTGCGATTTCTGTCGCCGCGGCATGCGCTGGCAAATCGGGCAAAAGTGCGAGCCGCGATTCATGAACGACTCTCGCCGCATCGTGGCACCGCAGCGCGAGCAGGCCTCACCCTGTCGACCATAGGCGTTCAGGCTGTGTTCGAAATAGCCGGCTTGGCCGTTCACATTGACGTACTGAGCGTCGAAGCTCGTGCCGCCCTCGGCCAACGCTTGCCCCAGGACATCGCGCACGTGGGCGAGCAACTCGCGCGCCTTCGCGGCCGTCATCGCATCCGTGGCACGGTCGTAGTGCAGCCGAGCGCGCCACAGCGACTCGTCGGCATAGATGTTGCCAATCCCCGAAATGAGACCCTGATCGAGCAGCGCGCGCTTGATGCCCGTGCGGCGTTTGCGAAGCGCCACCACAAAAGCGTCGTCATCAAACACGTCTTCGAGAGGATCTGCCGCGATGTGCGCGGCCTGCGCGGGCACGAGTCCGCCGATGCCCTCAACGAGCTCGTCAACCGCCATCGACCCGAAGATGCGCTGATCGACAAAGCGCACATCAACGGCACGACCAT
>WLNS01000035.1 GCA_009699665.1 Actinomycetota bacterium | reverse complement strand
TCAGGGGGTCCGCCACTTCTCACGTTCCGCAGAGTGTCTGCGGGAACCGACGGCGGTTTAGAGCGGAGTGACGTAGGCAGCCGAGATGCCTCCATCGACCAAAAATGTCGAACCTGTGATGAACGACGAATCATCGCTGGCCAAGAATGCGACGGCGGCAGCGAGTTCTTCGGGCTTGGCAAAACGCCCGATGGGAATGTGCACGAGTCGACGCTGGGCACGTTCGTGATCTTTCGCGAAAAGCTCCTGCAGCAGGGGAGTGTTGACGGGCCCGGGGCACAGCGCGTTGACCCGAATGCCCTGGCGGGCAAACTGAACGCCCAGCTCACGACTCATCGCGAGCACGCCACCCTTGGACGCGGTGTATGAGATCTGCGATGTTGCCGAACCCAGCACCGCAACAAACGAAGCCGTATTGATGATCGACCCACTGCCCTGTTTGGTCATGTGGCGCAGGGCGGCGCGCGAGCACAGATAGACCGATTTCAGGTTGACGTCTTGCACCTTCTGCCAAGCCGGCAACTCGGTGGTCTCAATGGAGTCATCATCGGGTGGCGAAATACCGGCGTTGTTAAACGCGATGTCGACCGAGCCATAAGTTTTCGCGGTGAGGTCGAACAGGTTGTCGACCTCGGCCTCCTCAGTCACGTTCACCTTGATGAACAGACCCTCGACCTCGGCAGCGGCCTTCTGGCCTGCCTTCTCATCCATGTCGCCAATCACTACGGTGGCACCCTCGGCGCGCAACCGCTGTGCCGTGGCGAAACCGATGCCCGAAGCACCGCCCGTAATCACGGCGACCTTGCCCGCGAGTCGCTGGGTCAGATCGATTTTTTCGATGGCCATGTTTAGTCCTTTTCGGTCGTGGGAATAAAGACGTTCTTTGTCTCGGTGAATGCCAGGTGCGCGTCGGGTCCAAGTTCTCGGCCGAGCCCCGACTGCTTAAACCCACCAAATGGTGTGTTGTAGCGCACCGACGAATGCGAGTTCACGCTGAGGTTTCCTGATTCGACGCCGCGAGCGACCCGCAGTGCGCGGGCGATGTCTCGGGTCCAGATCGATCCGGAGAGTCCGAACTCCGTTGCGTTGGCGAGGGCCACAGCGTCAGCCTCGTCGTCAAACGGCACCACGGCAACGACCGGCCCAAAGATCTCCTCGGTCATGCAGCGGTCGGTGCGGGATTCCGGAGTGAGGATGGTCGGCGCAAACCAGAAGCCCGGTCCATCGGGAGCGCTTCCGCGGAAGGCAACGGGTGTTTTGGCGTCAACGTACGCTGACACCGCGTCATGGTGTTGGCGGGAAACGAGTGGCCCCATGTCGGTCGTCGACTGAGTGGGATCGCCCACGGTAAGGGCGCCGACCGCCTTCTCGAAGTGCTGCATAAAGTCGTCAAACACCGAACGCTGAACCAGAATGCGGCTGCGGGCGCAGCAGTCCTGACCGGAGTTGTCGAACACGGACGATGGCGCGGTCAGGGCTGCTTTCTCAACGTCAGCGTCGGCGAACACAATATTGGCGCTCTTGCCGCCGAGCTCAAGGGTCACGCGCTTAACCTGATCGGCGCAGCCCGACATAATCTGCTTGCCCACCTCGGTCGACCCGGTGAATACGACCTTGCGCACGGTGAGGTTGGTGACGAAGCGATTGCCCACCACCGAACCCTTGCCGGTGAGCACCTGAAACAGTCCCTCGGGCAGTCCGGAGTCGAGTCCGAGTTCGGCCAGGCGCAGGCTGGTCAGGGGCGTCCATTCGGCGGGTTTGAGCACGACGGCATTTCCCGACGCGAGTGCGGGGGCGAAACCCCACGACGCAATCGTCATCGGAAAGTTCCAGGGCGTGATGACGCCCACGACGCCCAGCGGCTCTTGAAACGTGACGTCGAGTCCTCCGGCGACCGGAATTTGCCTGCCAAACATGCGCTCGGGAGTCGCGGCGTAGTACTCGAGCACGTTGCGCACGTGCTCGGCTTCCCACCGAGCGTTTCCGATCGGATGGCCCGAGTTGCGCACTTCCAACTGAGCCAGATTCTCGCGATCGGCGTCAACGGCATCGGCAAAGCGGCGCAGCAGGCTCGCGCGATCGGCCGGATTGAGGCCCGCCCACTCGCGTTGGGCAACGCGGGCGCGCTCGATAGCAGCATCGACCTGGTCGATGTCGAGAGCGGGGATGGTCTCCATCGCCTCTTCGGTCGTGGGATTAATCAGCGTGTAGCTCACTCAAACGCTCCTATATTCGCGGGCGGCAGCAATCAGTGCGTCAAAGAGACGAGAGTCTGCTGTGCTCGTCTCTTCCGGATGCCACTGCACCGCGACTCCAAAGTTCACCGTGGTCAGTTCGATACCCTCAATAACGCCATCGGCCGTTCGAGCAGACACGACAAGGTCACGCCCCAGATCTTTGATCGCCTGGTGGTGATACATCTGCGCGCCCGCAACGTCACTGCCCACGATTCGGGCCAGGTGTGTTCCCGCTTCGACGGCCACGTCCATTGTGGTGAACTTTCCGCCGCCCTGTTGAAACTGGTCATGGCCAATCAGCTCGGGCAGGTGCTGAATCAGGTTGCCTCCCTGGTGCACGTTGAGCATCTGGGCACCGCGGCAGATGCCCAGGAACGGCAGGTTTGCGTCGATGGCTGCGGCGAGCAGGTAATCCTCGAGTTCATCACGATCCCGCCTCGGTTCGTCGTTAGTTTCGTGCGGAACCTCACCGTAGCGGGCCGAATCAACGTCTTTGCCACCGGGAAGGATGAGCCCGTCGAGGCGCGACACGATGTCGCGTGCCGATTCGGCATCGCTGGGTTGGGGGGGCAACAAGACGGCGATACCGCCGGCACGCGTGACGGCGTTGAGATAGACCTCGGGAAGGAAGGACGCCCGCACATCCCACACGCCACACTGAGCTTGTTCGAGGTAGGTGGTCAGGCCGATGACGGGTCTAGAGTCTTTCGAAACCACGAACTCTCTCCCAGTCAGTAACCGCTGCACCGAACGCGGCAATCTCAATCCGCGCATTGTTTGTGTAGTGCGCCACGACCTCGTCACCGAACGCGGCGCGCGCGAGTGCCGATGCGGCAAACAGGTCGGCGGCATCCCGCAGATTTGTGGGTACGCGCTCTTTGTCACTCACATACGCGTTACCTTCGGTGATCTGCTCCAGCTCAAGCTTGTTATCGATGCCGTGCAGGCCAGCGGCAATCATGGCGGCCACGGCGAGGTACTGGTTCACGTCGCCCCCCGGCACCCGGTTTTCGACGCGCAGCCCCTGGCCGTGGCCGACAACACGAAACGCGCACGTGCGATTGTCAATTCCCCACGCGATAGCCGTCGGGGCGAAGCTGCCCTCGACAAAGCGCTTGTACGAGTTGATGTTGGGGGCAAAGAAGAGGCTGAGTTCCTTCATTGCCGCAATCTGCCCGGCAAGAAAGTGGCGAAACATTTCGCTCATGCCGTGCTCGGCCTTGTCGTCGGCAAACACGGGATCGCTCTTGTCGGAACGCAGGCTGAGGTGAATGTGGCAGCTGTTGCCTTCGCGCTCATTGAACTTGGCCATGAAGGTCAGGCTCTTGCCGTGTCGATCAGCGATGACTTTTGATCCGTTTTTGTAAATCGAGTGGTTATCGCAGGTGGTCAACGCATGGTCATAGCGAAAGGCGATTTCTTGCTGACCCAGATTGCACTCACCTTTGACGCCCTCGCAGTACATGCCGGCACCATCCATGGCATTTCGAATTTCGCGCAGCATGGGTTCGAGACGTGTTGAGGACAGCAGGTCGTAGTCCACGTTGTAGTCGGTCGAGGTCGTGAGGTTTCGATATCCGCCCGCCCAAGCATCGCGATAGGTCTCGTCAAACACCAGAAATTCAAGCTCGGTGCCCACGAAGGGCACGAGACCTCGTTCGGCCAGCCGGGCAACCTGCGCTTGCAGAATCTGTCGTGGGGACGCGACGACCGGCGTTCCGTCGAGCCAGTTCAGGTCTGCGGTGACGAGGGCGCTTCCCGGCAGCCACGGGGCGAGCCGCAGGGTGGTCATGTCAGGGGTCATCACCATGTCGCCATAGCCCTTGTCCCAGCTCGACATGGCGTAACCGTCGACCGTATTCATTTCGACGTCGACGGCGAGAAGGTAGTTGCAGCATTCGGAGCCGTGGGCTGCCACGTCTTCCAAAAAAAGTCGCGCGGCAACTCGTTTGCCGACGAGGCGACCCTGCATGTCGGTAAACGCGACGAGCACCGTGTCAATCTCGCCCGCGGTTACGCGAGCGGTGAGTTCATCCATACTGAGGTAACCGGGGTTGCGGGTCATCTGGGTCTCTCCGTTGAGCGGGCAAACTTTCGTCGCTTTCGAGCATAGGTGGCGTGGGCTCGGGAACGAAAAAAAGCTCGCTCGCTTTACGGTCCCTATACACAAAAATTTTCCTGACGGGGTGTTCAATAACTGTGAATTCGCCCTATAGTCGTGCCAGGACAGTTTGCGTGATGCCGTCAAACACTGACGTTTGCCGGGCCAGCGTGGGCGTGAGACATGAGTATCAAAGGAGTTTGAAGCATCATGGCTAAAGACACTCTGCGGGTCAGTGGCGTCAAGTACACCACGGCCGAAAAGGGCTACTTCGAAAAGCGCGGGTTGAAGCGCACCGCCGGCATTTGGGGCCTGTGGGGTCTGGGAATTGCTGCCGTTATATCTGGCGACTTCTCGGGCTGGAACTTCGGTATCGATTTCGCCGGCTTCGGCGGAATGACGATCGCCTTCGTGCTCGTCGTCATCATGTACTACGCCCTGCTTTATAGCATTGGTGAGATGGCATCGGCGATGCCGCATACCGGAGGCGCCTACTCGTTTGCGCGTGCCGCCATGGGCCCCTGGGGCGGTTTCATCACGGGTGTTGCCGAGACAATCGAGTACGTGGCAACCACAGCGGTTATCGTGTTCTTCTCGGCGTCATACGCTGATCACATATTTATGACGCTCTTGAACATTCCCGAGGGTGGCCACGCCCTACCGATGTGGCTCTGGTACGTCATCCTCTACCTCGTGTTCATTGCGATCAACGCGGCCGGTGCCGCCGTCTCGTTCAGGTTCGCCATCGTGGTGGCGTTCATCTCGATTGCCATTCTGGTCGTCTTCTTCGTGATGTCGCTTTCTTCGGGTCAGTTCAGCCTCGACAAGCTGTGGGACATTCCGGCCGATACGGGCCAGACAACCTTCCTGCCGCACGGAATAACGCCGATTCTGTTTGCCCTTCCGTTTGCCATGTGGTTCTTCCTCGGTATTGAGGAGCTTCCCTTGGCGGCTGAGGAATCACGGAATCCGTCGAGGGACATTCCTCGGGCGGGCCTGATAGGCATGCTCACCCTGGTGATCGCTGGTGTGCTCGTGCTGTTCCTGAACACGGGTGTCGTCGGGGCAGCAACGACGGGCACCTCGGGTGAGCCGCTCCTCGATGGCTTCCGGGTCATGGTCGGCGATACCGCCGCTGCAGTGCTCTCGCTGGCGGCGCTTATCGGACTCTTGGCCTCGCTGCAGGGCATCATGTTTGCCTACGGGCGCAACATGTACTCGCTGTCACGTGCCGGTTACTACCCCAAGTTCTTCTCGCTCACGGGGAGGACCAAGACGCCGTGGGTAGCCCTCATCGTCGGTGCGGTGCTCGGCCTCATCGCCCTCTTGGTGGTTGATTACTTGGTCTCGCTAGACCCCGAGGGAGCGGGAGCGACGGGTGGTGCCATCGTGCTGAACATTGCGGTCTGGGGTGGTGTGATCTCGTACCTCATGCAGATGGTGGCGTTCATCATCTTGCGTCGTCGGTTCAAGAACGCACCGCGTCCTTACAAGAGCCCCTGGGGTATTGCGGGTGCCGTTATTGCCGCAGTTATTTCGGCGCTCATCTTCCTGGGCTTCCTGTTGAACCCCACGTTTACTCCGGCCATCATTGCCATTGCCGTGGTCTACGTTGTGCTGCTCGTCAGCTTCGCTATCTGGGGTCGTAACCGCCTCGTGCTCTCGCCCGAAGAGGAGTACGCACTCTCCGGCGGCGAGCACGGCAACACACAAAAGGAAAGCCTGGGTGGCACTGTCGAAGCAGACATTCTTGCCCGAGACGGTGTTGACCCGGCCTAGATCAGCCGTTACGCAACGCTCAGCGGGTCGGTCATCTTCGGATGGCCGACCCGCTTCGTTTGTTTGTGCCAACCAGTGAAACTCTTTTGAGCCTGGCGCCGCATCTGCCATTGTCGAGTCGTGGCGATTAGGGTGAAGATATGACCACCCGCATGAATCGCTTGGCGGCGCAGAAATTGGTTGAGAGCCAGCGAGCTTATTTTGCCTCGGGGGTGACGAAGACATATGCCTGGCGGCGGCAACAACTCGGCGCGCTCGAACGCCTGCTCACGGAGCGTTCGGCAGACATTGAGGCTGCGCTTCGAGCAGACCTCCACAAGCACCCCACCGAGTCACAGATCACCGAAATTGGATTTGTGCTTGCCGAGCTTCGGCTGATTCGGCGCAAGCTCAAGAGATGGATGCGCGGAACGCGTGCGCGCGTGCCCCTTGCCTTGTTGCCCGCCTCGGCGCGCACGGTTCCGCAGCCATTGGGTGTTGTGCTCGTCATTGGTCCGTGGAACTATCCCATCCAGTTGATTCTTGCCCCCCTTGTGGGCGCCCTCGCTGCCGGCAACACGGCCGTCATAAAGCCCAGTGAGCTCGCACCCGCGTCGTCTGCGATATTGGCGGAATTGATTCCGGCCTACCTGGACCCTCAGGCTGTCGCCGTGGCGGAAGGAAATGCTGATGTCGCAGGCTGGCTTCTCGACCAGAAGTGGGATCACATTTTTTACACCGGCGGGTCTCGCGTGGCCACGATTGTGGCCGAGAAAGCTGCGCGCCACCTGACGCCCACCACTCTCGAGCTCGGCGGAAAATCACCGGTATTCGTTGACGGCACGGGAAACATGAGATCCGTGGCCCGACGAATCGTGTGGGCCAAGTTCATCAACGCTGGGCAAACCTGCGTTGCCCCCGACTATGTGCTCGTCACGCCCGATGCGCAGGACCGACTGCAAACGGCTCTCGTCGCGGCCATCCGGGAACTCTACGGCGATGATCCTCAGCAGTCCGCCGACTACGGTCGCTTGATTTCGACTGATCATTTTCTGAGACTGACGAGCATGTTGCGCCTCGGCACCGTGGTATCGGGCGGGCGCAAAGAGGTGGGGTCGCGCTATCTCGAGCCCACGATTCTTGCTGATGTTTTGCCCACGTCGTCGGTGATGACCGAAGAAATCTTTGGTCCTGTTCTGCCGGTGGTTTCCGTTCCGGATGCCGACGCTGCGATTGCGTTCATCAACGAGCGTGATAAGCCGCTCGCCCTCTATGTCATGAGTGCGCGCCGCTCGGTGCGACGCTCCTTCCTTCAGCGCACTAGTTCGGGTGCGCTCGACATGAATGTCGGGGTGGCACACATGAGTGTTCCGGGAATTCCCTTCGGGGGAGTGGGCGCGAGTGGCATGGGCGCGTATCACGGCAGGCGGTCGTTCTACACGTTCAGTCACGAGCGCGCTGTCTTTAGCAAACCGCTGTCACCCGACACTCTGCGGTTGATCTATCCGCCATATACGGCCAAAAAGTCTCGATTCGCCACGACGCTGCTTCGACGATTGAGCTAGTCACCTCGCGCGCCCGCGCGCAAACGTGAAAAAGGGAGAACGACAATGTCTGATGCTCCGCTGCACACCCGCCCCATTAATGTCGACGCACTTAACTCGACTGACCGAGCCGGCAACTTTCTCAGTGGCCCGGGGGCTTATCAGGGCCCGACGCGCACCGAGACAGATTCGCTCGGGTCACTTGCGGTTCCGGCTGACGCCTATTGGGGCGTGCACACGGCGCGTGCCCTCGAGAACTTTCCGATTGCTCGACGCCCGATCTCGGTCTTTCCCGAACTGATTCGGGCGCTGGCTTGCGTCAAGCAGGCGGCCGCTCGGGCTAACGCAGAGCTGGGCACCATCGAACCCGAGAAGGCAGACGTGATCGATCGCGTGTGTCAAGAGATCATTAACGGTGACTTGCACGAAGAGTTCGTCGTCGGTGTCATTCAGGGCGGCGCGGGAACATCGACCAACATGAACGCGAACGAGGTCATCGCCAATCGTTGTCTCGAGATCATGGGCCACCCCAAGGGAATGTACGAGCTTCTCGACCCGATTGACGATGTCAACCGGTCCCAGTCGACCAACGATGTTTATCCGACGGCCGTAAAGATTGCCCTCGCCATGTCGCTCGGTCGTCTTCTTACCGAATTGGAAGAACTGCGCCGGGCGTTTGGGGCCAAGGGAAAGGAATTTGCGGGACTCCTCAAGGTGGGTCGCACACAGATGCAGGATGCCGTGCCCATGACCCTCGGCCAGGAATTTCACGGCTTTGCCACGACCCTGGGCGAAGACATTCAGCGATTGGCCGAGACCGTGCCGCATCTGTGTGAAGTCAACATGGGCGCCACTGCGATCGGCACAGGGATCACAGCCGAGCCGGCCTACGGAGCCACGGTAGTGCGTCATCTCGCCGCGATCACGGGACTCCCTATCGTCTCGGCACCCGATTTGATTGAGGCGACGAGTGACGCCGGGGCGTTTATGACGTTTAGCGCTGCGCTGAAGAGATCGGCCATCAAGTTGTCGAAAATCTGTAACGACCTCAGGCTCTTGTCGTCGGGTCCGCAGGCCGGATTTGGTGAGATCAACCTTCCCCCGCGGCAAGCAGGTTCGTCGATTATGCCGGGAAAGGTCAATCCGGTCATTCCCGAGGTGGTCAATCAGGTGGCCTTCGCCATTGCGGGAACCGACGTAACGGTTACCATGGCGGCCGAAGCGGGGCAATTGCAACTCAACGCCTTTGAGCCGGTGATTGCCTATTCGCTGCTGCAGAACATTTCGTGGATGGCGCAGGCGTGCCTCACGCTCCGAATCAATTGCGTCAACGGCATCACCGCGAACAAAGATCGGCTTGCCGCCATGGTCGCGACGAGCGTCGGGGTTATCACCGCCCTGATTCCCTTCATCGGCTATCAGCAGGCCGCGGACATCGCCAAGGATGCTCTGGCGTCAGGCCGTGCCGTGGCCGACCTCGTTGTGGAGGCGGGCCTGATGACGCGCGACGACGTCGAACGAGAGTTGGCACCCGACCGGCTGTCAGGTGAGGCGAATACGGCTCTCGCCGAGCAGTCGCGCAGGACAGAAGCGCAGGATTCTTAGGCTCGTTCGTGTTCCTTTTCGTGACTCACCGCCCGGTGCCGAGGCGAAGCCTTCAAGGCGTATCCGAGCGGTGAGAGTTAAGAAAATCAGGTGTGTCTCTGTTTTTAGTGTGCGCCCGGAGCACCGAGATGGCAAGGGCTTTCTCTGAGATGCTCGTTAGGCTGGGGCCTGTGACAAACGCTGTGGAGTTGATTCGAGAACGGTTAAAGACCATCCCGGACTTCCCGAAACCGGGAATCCTGTTCCGTGACCTGACCCCTGTTTTTGCTCACGGACCGTCGTTTCGTGCCGTTGTGGATGCCATGATTGCTCCCTTTGCCGGAGCGTTTGATGCCGTGGCCGGTCTTGAGGCTCGGGGATTCTTGTTGGCAGCGGCAGCCGCCATCGATGCGGGCGTGGGCGTGCTGCCCATTCGCAAGGAGGGAAAGTTACCCGGTGAAATTCTCACGGAACGCTACGCCCTGGAGTACGGCGAGGCTGCTTTTGAGGTCAGCCCAGACGCCCTTCCGTTGGGTTCGCGCGTGTTAGTGCTCGATGATGTGTTGGCCACCGGCGGTACTATCGGTGCGTCAATCGCCCTCATCGAGCGCGCGGGCTGGCAGGTGGCGGGCATATCCGTCGTGATGGAGCTTGCTGAACTTGGCGGACGCTCTCGGCTTGGTGGCCGTGACGTGCACGCCCTTGTCAGCGTCTAATTTTTGGCCGTCCGTATTCTTTAGCGAGGAGAAGAATTTCATGTCGCAGGTTCCGCATTACGTTCTCAATGACGGTCTCAAGATACCCCAGGTGGGTCTCGGCACCTACAAACTGTTGGGGGATGATGGCTTCTCGTCAATCGTTTCCGGCATTCAGTCCGGTTATCGACTGATCGACTCTGCTCATCGCTACGACAACGAAGAAGAGGTCGGTCGTGCCGTGCGGGAGTGTGGCGTGCCGCGCGAAGATCTGCTGATCACGACCAAATTAGCCGGAGACGCGCACGGCTTCGACGAGACCATGATGGCGTTCGACACCTCGGCGCGACTCCTCGGTCTTGATGTGGTCGACCTGTATCTCATTCACTGGCCCAACCCGAGCGTCAATCGGTTTGTTGACGCCTGGCAGGCCATGATCGAATTGCGCGACGAAGGTCGCATTCGATCGATTGGCGTCTGCAATTTCACACCCGAATTTCTCTATCGACTGCGCGATGAGACCTCAGTTGTGCCGAGCATTAATCAGGTCGAACTGCATCCGTATTTCGCGCAGGCAGAGCTCAGGGCGGTGCACGCAGAGTTGGGCATCCGCACGCAGTCGTGGAGTCCCATCGGGCGCGCAGGGGAGTTGCTGAGCGAGGCACCCATCGTGGCGGCCGCCGAAGCGCACGGTGTCACGTCTTCGCAGGTCATTCTGCGCTGGCACATTCAGCTGGGCAGCATCCCCCTTCCCAAATCCGGGGATGTCGGACGCCAGCGCGAAAACTTTGATGTCTTCGGTTTTGAACTCAGCGAGTCCGAGATGACGGCCATAGGCTCACTCGAACGCGGACGGCTGCGGGCCGAGTTCGACCCCAACACGCACGAGGAGTACTAGCCGCCCATCCCGCCGTCGATGCGGAAGGTCGTGCTGGTCACGTTTGTGCTGTGTGGCCCGGCGAGATAGAGCATGCCGTAGGCGATGTCGGTCATGGGAATGTGACGACCGAGCGGAATCAGGGCGTCAAAGATGGCGTTGGCATCCTTACCCTTTTGGTGAGTAACTCGCTCTTCAAAAGTTGTTTGAAACTCATTGTCGACCGGTCCCGGGTTGATCGTGTTCACACGGATTCCGCGTTCGGCGAGGTCAGCGGCCAGTGAGCGCATCAGGCCAATCTGGGCGTGTTTTGCCGTGCCGTAAGCGGACACCTGAGGGGTACCGACAAGGCCGGCCACGCTCGATGTGATGATAATGCTGGCACCGTCGGGAACGTGGGGGAGGCAGGCCTGAATGGTGTGGAACGCGCCGACCACGTGAACTTTGAGCACGTGTTCGAATCCGTCGAGCGGATACTCCTCAAAGGGCGCCGCGGGTGAACTAATGCCTGCGTTGGCAATCACGACATCAATCTTTTTGTTGCCTGCGGTAGCCACGGCAATGGCCGCGTCCACCTGATCGCGCACGGTCACATCGCAGGCATTGGTGGAGCCGCCCGTGGGCTCAACGATCGAAGCGACCGCATCAAGTTTGGCTCCCGGGAGGTCCAGCACATGCACGCGCGCGCCCTCTGCTACGAAGAGTGTGGCAGTCGCGAGCCCGATGCCGCTTGCCCCGCCGGTGAGCACGACGTTCTTGCCGTCGAGTAGTCCCATAGTGATCTCCTTGTTCTCGCGATTCACATTGAAGCATAGGAGGCATTCGCACACCTGCTTTGTCGCAGAGCGCATTTTGACGAGGGGCGCGCGGTGGGCTTGGATGGACTCATGAGCGAAAACAAACTTTCCAAGCCAGAAATTGATGCACCCGTAGGGCCGGCTCCTGCCGAGCTCAGCATTGTCGACATGGTCATCGGCGACGGCCCCGAGGCCATGCCTGGGGCTTCCGTAGACGTGCACTATGTGGGTGTTGAGTTTGAGAGTGGTGAGGAGTTTGATTCGTCGTGGAACCGCGGTGAGTCCATCTCGTTTCCGCTTCAGGGACTCATCGCCGGTTGGCAGGAGGGCATACCGGGCATGAAGGTCGGCGGTCGCCGCATGCTGATCTGCCCGCCTCACATGGCCTACGGTCCCGAGGGCGGCGGCCACTTTCTCTCCGGCAAGACCCTGATCTTCGTCATCGACCTGCTCGGCATCAACTAGGCCTTCGAAGACATACGTTGTGACGGCACCCGCGGTTGATTCGGCACGCATTCGCTGGTCGGTTGCCGAGGGCGAGCGAGCCCACCTC
>WLNS01000034.1 GCA_009699665.1 Actinomycetota bacterium | reverse complement strand
TGTGCAGGATTCGCTCTGCTTCGCGCCCGTCGAGGATGGCTTGCTTGATGTGGGCCAATACTTCGGGACTCGCTCCCTCGCCAATCAGCAAAGATTTCGTCTCAATGCCAAGAACAATGGCCACCGCGACGAGCAGTGCACCGATCAGGATCGTCCCGACCGCATCCCACAGGGCGTCCCCAGTAATCACGGTGAGCCCGACGCCAATGAAGGCAAAGACCAAGCCAATCAGTGCCGCGACGTCTTCGAGCAATACGACGGGCAGTTCCGGAGCTTTCGCGCGACGCACGAAGGCAACCCACGAGGCTCCGCGGCGAAGGGGGTTCGCCTCTTTCATGGCGGTGCGCAATGACAGTGACTCCAGCACGATGGCCACGGAGAGCACAAGCATGGGCAGCCACCACACCTCAAGGGCGTGTGGGTGAGTGAGCTTGTCTATGCCTTCGTAGACCGAAAAGACCCCGCCCACGGTAAACAGGATGATTGAAACGACGAAGGCATAAATGAATCGCTCACGCCCGTACCCGAAGGGGTGAGCAGCGGTAGCTTTTCGACGAGCACGCCGGCCACCGCGCAGCAGCATGAGTTGATTGACGGAATCGGCCACGGAGTGCACCCCCTCGGCCAGCATCGAGCTTGAGCCAGAAAAGCCCCAGGCCACGAATTTCGTGAGGGCGATGCCCAAATTCGCGAGCAGAGCCGCCACAATTGCTCGCGTGCCACCTGATGCACTCACCGATTGCCTCCCAGCCCGCCACTCGCTCCAATCCTAGAATGTCCCCGTGACCCAAGAATCCCCGCTGCACCTCCCCGCCATCGCGATTCTGGGTGCGGGATCCATGGGTCGGGCCATTCTGCAGGGACTGCTGTCACCGCACGTGCGCGTTGCGACCGGCATTCGCATCACCAATCGCCGTCTCGAAGCGGCTGATGATTTTGCCACCGAACCTCGCGTCTCGGCTTGGGTGACGAGCACCAATGGTGAGGCGAATCGCGAAGCGGTTCGCGGCGCGAAGGTCGTTATCGTTGCTGTCAAGCCGGCCGACAGTGAAGAGATAATCGCGGAGGTAGCGGCCGACCTCGACGAGGACGCGGTCGTCGTGAGCGTTGCCGCCGGCAAGACGTTGGCGCAGCTGCAGGCCGCCGCCGGTGCTGCGCGAGCTGTCATGCGCGCCATGCCCAACACTCCGGCCCAGATCCGCCGCGGGGTGACCGGCATGGCGGTGGGAGAACACGTGAGCGCGGTGCAGCGTGAGCTCGTTGAGAGTGTGTTCGCCACGGTGGGCAGCGTTGTGATTGTTGACGAGGAACGCTTAAACGCGCTCACGTCAATTTCAGGATCAGGACCGGCGTATGTGTTCTATCTCATCGAGCAGTGGGAGGAGGCGGCCCGCGAGCAGGGCTTCACACACGCTGAGGCGGCGCTTCTCGTACGCGAGACAGTGCGCGGCGCGGCCGAGCTGGTGATTGCTTCAGGCGAGCAGCCGGAGGAACTCCGCCGACGCGTGACGAGTCCGAACGGAACCACCGAGCGCGCGATCGCCGTGTTAGCGGGTGCGAACCTTGCCGAGCTGCTCGACACGGCGATGCAGGCGGCCATGGCGCGAGCCCGCGAGATTGCCGCGGGCGAGTAGAGGGACCATTCCGACTAAATTTCGCACCACCTCACTCCCGCACTTACACTGTAAAAATGAGTGATTTGTCAGAAGCGCGACAGGCGCGCACGATTGCTCGATTTGTTGAGGCGGCCGTTGTGGCCATTGGTGAAACCGGAATCGATCGACTCTCGGTGAGCCGAATCGCGACACTAGCCGGAGCCTCGCGCCCCACTTTCTATGCCTACTTTGGTGAAGTCGGCGGTTTACTGGCCGAGCTCTGGCTCGCTCGCGGGGCAGCGTTCCTCGATTGGCTCGTAAACCCCAGCGTGAGCCTCGCCGCGGCGAGCGCCAACGAGAAGATCGAGCTCGAGGTGATGGCTGAGGTTTTTGCCGTGGCGCACCGCATCCCCGAGCTCTCTGAGGTCGTGAACCCGTCCGTGGGTGAATGGTGGCAGACGAGGACGCACGGGTCCGAGTACGTCGCCCTGAAGGTCGCCTGGGTCGCGGCCGCTCGCCTCGGCGAAATACTCACGTTTAAGGTCGACAGCGATGTCACTCAGGCAGTTTTTGGAGAACACTTCATCTGGCAACTCGGCCACGAGTGCCAGAACCCCCCGCCACCCCTCGCGTCAACACCCCTTCCCCAGGTCAGTGACCCGTTGGCAACGACCGACTCTATGGACCGCCGGCTCTTGGATGCGGCCGTGAAGGTCATCTCGACGTCAGGCGTTTCTGCTGCATCGATGACACGGATCTCGCGCACCGCGCGGGTGACGACGGGGGCCGCCTATCCGCGATTCTCGGGTTCCGAGAGCCTTGTTTTATCGGCTTTCGAAAATTGGATCACCGAGGTGACCGAGGAAAACCTGAGTCAGATCGGGCCCGAGGGTTTTGGTCCCGACGACTTTGGTCTCTTCGTGATGGCGGGGCTGCAGAGCAACAGAAAAATCTGGCGAAACTTTCGCGTCGAAACGCATCTCGAGGGCGCGATCAATGCAGAGATGGCGGCCGCGATGAGAACCACCCTGCGGGCAACCAACGACCGCGTGGTGCTGGGGTTGGGCCGGCTGCCCGCATCTCCTGAGCAAAAGCAGGCCATCGCCTATTGGGTTCACACGATAGGAATAGGCATGGCGATTCTTTTCAACGCCGGTCTCGCCGTCGATCGCCTCGACCATCGAATGATTACCCGCGACATGATGGGCGCCCTGCTGAACAGGCCCCTGCCGACCTCTGCCTAGGAAACGGGCCTGACACCGCTCTGAGCGCGCGCGATAGCATGTATGCCATGGCAGACATATTCGATGTCGTCTCGGATTCCACGCGACGTGAGATTCTCGGCATCCTTCTGACGAGGTCGGCGTCGACGGCCCCTGAGTTGAGTGTGAGTGATTTGGTCACGGCTACTCAGCTGAGCCAGCCCACGGTGTCGAAACAATTGAAAGTACTCCGGGATGCGGGTCTTGTGGCGGTGCGCGAGGACGGACAGCATCGGTATTACCGCTTAGACACGGCTCCCCTGGCCAGCCTGGGCGCGTGGCTGAAAGGTTTCATTCCCGCCCCAGAATCATTCGGTGGAACGCCCCGACGTGCGGCTGAGAAGCCGGTATCACCGTCAGCCACTTCTTCGACTACCGAGGCGCAGAGTGTTCTGCCGCCCGACCTGCGGACCGTCGCGTCTGAAGCGGGTGCGGTGGCGGCTACGGCAATTTTTCGTATTCGCGAATCGTGGGGCGACCTGAAGGTGCAAGTGAGGGGCGCAGCCGAGCGTGCCACGTCCCAAATGCGCAAGTAATGAGCGAGGCCGATTGCCCGCGGTAAACACGCTCGCGGCATCTCGGCTAGACTTTTGCGAGGCAAAGAGTTGCCCGTATTTCGTGCCCATCGCGACTCCGCGGTGAGCAATCAACTGTAAGAGGTACCTCCGTGGGTTCAGTTATCAAGAAGCGCCGCAAGCGTATGGCTAAGAAGAAGCATCGCAAGCTGCTGCGCAAGACGCGTCACCAGCGTCGCAACAAGAAGTAGCGAGCCCCACATGTCCGTCACCGTCACTTTGATTAGTCGTGGCGGATGTCACCTCTGTGACGAAGCCCGCACGGTCGTTCTCGAGGTTCTCTCGAGACATCAGGGCATCACTTTTCGCGAAGACTCAATTGATGGTGACCCCGCCCTCGCCGAGAGATTTAGTGAAGAAATTCCCGTTGTGTTGATTGACGACCGGGTGCACAACTTCTGGCACATTGATGCTGATCGGCTCGATCGAGCCCTCACCGAAAGGATGCAGAAATGACGATTCGACATGTCGTGATGTGGCGACTCAAGGGCGAGACGGCCGCCGAGAAGGCGGTCCACGCGCAGTCCGTTCGCGACGCCCTTCTTCCCCTTGTGGGTCGACTTCCGCAGATCGTCTCAATGACCCTGCATGACAGCGTCGTCGACGAGAGTCGAAATGCTGACCTCGTATTGTTCAGCGAGTTCGCGTCTCTCGATGACCTGCAGGCTTACCAGGTGCACCCCGATCATGTGGCGGCTGCGGCCATCATTCGAGACGCCACCACGGATCGCGTTGTCGGCGACTGGCTGGTTTAGGGGCGGGTATTCGTGCAGCGCCCGCCCGGCGCAATGACAACGGCCCGGACTCCCTGAGGAGTCCGGGCCGTTTGCTTGCGAAAACTAGCTTGCGAGAATCTTCTTTTTCAGAGCCGTGTACTCGGCGTCAGAGATGGCCCCCGACTTCTTGAGCCGTTCGGCCTTGGCGATTTCGTCGGCGTGTGAAGCACCGGCAACCTCGCGAATGTAGTCATCTTGCTCTTTCTTGAACTCGGCAACTGCCGCGGCCTGGCGCTTGGCCATGCCGTTTCCGCGAGCAATGACGTAGATGAGAATACCGAGCCACCACGTTGCGATGATCAGGATGACCCAGCCGGCCTTGGCCCAGCCATTGAGTTTGTGGTCATTGAAGAGGTCGGTGATGATCGAAAAGAGCAGCATAAAGTATGCGACAAACACGAAGGCGAGCAAAACCCACCAGATGAGGTCGAGGAACATAGCCATGTTGTGTAGAACCTTTCTCAAGAAGGACGAGACGAAAGCGTCATCGTCCTTGCGTAACTATAGCCACATAGACTGGAAACATGAGTTATCACGAGACTGACCGCATCACCATGTTCGGCGCCGCCTGGTGCGGAGACTGCCGTCGCAGCAAGACTCTGCTCGACACCCTAGGGGTCGACTACGACTACATCGACCTTGAGGCTGTTGAAGACGCCGCCGCCGAGGCTGAGGCCATTGCCGGCCGCAAAAGCATCCCGGTCATCGCCTTCCCGGACGGTTCACACCAGGTGGAACCGAGCGACCCCGACCTACACGCCAAGCTCACGGCCCTCGGCGCCCTCTAAGCCCTGCCTGTTGGTTGAGTAGCGCCGCCAGGCGCGTATCGAAACTTACGGCGTGAGGCGGTTGGGTCCGCGGAACAAGAACGTCACCTCACGCAGATTTGGCTGATGCAAGAGCAGCATCAACATGCGTGACAAACCCATGCCGAATCCACCGTGCGGGGGAACTCCGTAGCGAAAGAAATCGAGATAGAAGGCAAGCCCCTCGGGGTCGAGTCCCTTTTCGCGCGCCTGTGCCTCAAGAACCTCGATGCGATGTTCGCGCTGGGCGCCCGTGGTGATTTCGGTGCCGTTCCAGATCAGGTCGTAGCTCTTGGTGAGCGCAGGGTTGTCGTCGTGGCGCATGTGGTAGAACGGCCGAATGTTTGCCGAGTAATCGGTGAGGAAGACAAATTCGTGGCCGAATTCCTCGGCAACGTAGGCAGCAATTTGACGTTCGCCCTCCGGGTCCATGTCTTCGTCGTCGCGCGGTACTTCGTATCCCCGCTCAGCCACAATCTTCTTGGCATCGGCCAAGGCAATGCGCGGAAACGGCGTCGCCGGCACGATGACGTCAACGCCGAAGTATTCCTTTATTTGCTCGCCGTGCTTGGCCTTCACCGCAGAGAGCGCGGCCACGAGCAGCTCTTCTTGCATTGTCATGACGTCTTCGTGACTGTCAATCCAGCTCATCTCGGCGTCGACGCTAATGAATTCGGTCGCGTGGCGTGACGTGAAGGAAGGGTCGGCACGGAATACGGGCGCAATTTCAAAAACTTTTCCGAAGCCAGCGCTCTGCGCCATCTGCTTGTAGAACTGCGGGCTCTGGGCGAGGTACGCGGTCGTTTCGAAGTATTCCAACTGAAAGAGCTCGGCGTGCGACTCCGACGCGCTCGCCATGAGCTTGGGTGTGTGAATCTCGATGTAACCGCGGTCAATCCAGTAGCACCGCATGGCGTGCTCCATGGTGGTTTGCACGCGGAACATGAGGATATTTCGAGCCGTGCGCAGATCGATGAAACGCCAGTCGAGTCGCTTGTCGATGCTCGTATCGTCGGCGATGGGCGTTTCGGCGATGGCGGCGCCGGCGATTTCAAGAGCGTCGATTTTGATTTCGAGACCGCCCAGTTTGACGCGCTCATCCATCTTGAGCTGGCCGGTGACGGTCAAGAAGGTTCCCGCCGCGAGCGCGGAGATGGTGTCGGCGATCGGGTCGTTCTCTTCGGTGCGCGGGTGCACCAACTGTGCCGCACCCGATTCGTCACGCAAAACGACGAACTGCACTTTCTTCTGATCGCGAACGGTATCGACCCAGCCAGAGACCGAAACGGGACCCTCGGTGGTGTGGGCAAGGTCTGCAATCAGGATGCGGTTCGTCACGATAACCAAGTCTAGGGCGCGGGCCGGGAACGCTCAGACGTTCGGCAAATAGCCAGCATCGACGCCCATACACTTGGACATATGGTCGCCCGGCAGATTCATCTCGTGCGACACGGTGAGGTGCACAATCCCGACCGTGTGCTCTATGGCCGGCTTCCCGCTTTCGGCCTAAGCGAGCGGGGTCGCTTGATGGCTGAGGCCGCCGCAACAGACCTGCTTTCCCGGGACCGCACCTATGCGAGCCTTTATTGTTCACCTCTTCAGCGCACGCAGGAATCCGCGGCACCCGTGAGTAAGTTGCTGGGGCTTCGTGCGGTCATCGAGGACCGCATTATCGAGCCCACCAATGCGTTTGAAGGAAAACGAATGCGCGGCGCGGATTCCGCGCTCACAGATGTGCGAAATTGGAAATACCTCGTGAATCCGTGGCGGCCCAGCTGGGGCGAGCCCTACCGCAGCATCACCGCACGGATGTTTGCCGCCATGACGGATGCGGCGCTCGCTGTAAAAGAAGGTGACGTCGTGATGGTCAGCCACCAGTTGCCGATTGTGATGGTGCAGCGACGCGTTGCTCGCAGATTGCCCCCGCATGACCCACGGCGACGCCGATGTGCCCTCTCGAGCATCACGACTCTCGAGTTTGTCGATCCGGCACATCCCGAGCGCGGTTTTGTTGAAGTGGGATACACCGATCCGGCCGGCCCTGTGGCACAGGGCGCCATCGACGTGGGTGCCGTATGAGCCATCTGCCGACTGCATCCCTGGGGTTTCACTCGCGGCGACTCGTGCGCGTCCTGGGCGCCGCGGCGGCGCTGCTGGGCGTCATCGGGCTGACGGCGTGCGCGGGTGATCCACTGGCCGATCAATATCGAGCGGGTAGTGGCAAAAACTACATTGCCGGAGACGGCACGGTTACCGAGATTGCACCCGGCAACCGCGGTGCACCCATCGTCTTCTCAGGCGAGACCACACAGGGCGATACCTATGCTCTAGCCGATCACCGCGGCTCGGCGACCGTCGTCAACTTTTGGTATGCCGGGTGCGCCCCCTGTCGCAAAGAAGCCCCTGACCTTCAAGCGGTCTTCGCTCAGGAACTCGATCGAGGTCGCGATGTCAGCTTTGTGGGCGTGAATGTGCGCGATCAGGCGGCAACCGCAGCGGCGTTTAACCAGACGTTTGGCGTGACCTACCCGGCGCTCACCGATCAGAATGGCGCTATTCAATTAGCTTTCGCCAGTGATGTGCCCCCTAACGCTGTGCCGACGACCCTCGTTTTAGATGCCGAGGGTCGGGTCGCCGCCCGTGTATTGGGTGCGCTCGCGGATAGGTCAATCCTGTCGGCGCTGATTGATACTGTGTGGGCGGAAACGAACCCATGACCGTCGGCGAAGTCGTATTCGGCGGCGCCCTCTGGCTGGCCATACCCCTTGCCCTGCTCGCCGGGCTCGTCTCGTTTGCCTCACCCTGCGTATTGCCCCTCGTGCCCGGTTACCTGGGCATTCTGGGGGGCGCGACCGACGGCTCGCGTCGCGTGGGCCGCACGGTTTTAGGCGCCGCCCTTTTTGTGGTGGGATTTAGCGTGGTCTTCGTCGGCCTCGGTATCGCATTCGGCGCGGCCGGCCTGGCACTGAAACCCTGGCTGGATCTGGTCACGCGAATCATGGGGGTTGTCGTCATCGTGCTGGGCCTCGTTTTTGTGGGCTTCTTTCGACTCTTTCAGCGCACGGCCAAGATCAATATCGCGCCGCGTGTGGGTCTCGTGGGCGCACCGCTCCTGGGCATTGTCTTCGGCCTCGGCTGGACGCCCTGCATTGGACCCACGTTGGCCGCCATTTTTTCATTGAGTCTTGACGCGGCGAGTCCGGGGCGCGGAGCAATTCTCGCCGCGGTGTATTGCGTCGGGTTGGGGTTGCCCTTCATTGTGCTCGCCGCAGGCTTCCAGTGGGCGGCATCTTCAGCAGCTTTTCTCAAGCGCCATATTCGCGCCATCAATGTCACGGGCGGCGTTGTGCTTATTCTGATTGGCGTGCTCATGGTGAGCGGCCTGTGGAACGTGCTCATGGCTAATACGCAGGCGGTGATTGGCCAATATGTTACGACCCTCTGATCACATCGACTCGGAGCAGGCTGCGGCTAGCGACGACGCGACGATGGGTCGCCTCGGGTTTGTCGGCTGGTCCCGTTGGATATGGCGGCAGCTCACCAGCATGCGCACGGCGCTCATCCTGTTGTTGCTGTTGGCCATTGCGGCCATCCCGGGTTCGATCGTGCCCCAACGCACCTCCGATCCGAATGGGGTGAGCCAGTATTTCGCCGACAATCCCGACCTCGCGCCGTGGCTGGATCGACTGCAGTTCTTTGATGTCTACGCCTCGGTCTGGTTTTCGGCCATCTACCTGCTTCTCTTTATTTCGCTGGTGGGTTGCGTGCTGCCACGCAGCAAACACCATTGGGATGCCCTGCGCGCGGCCCCTCCGGTAACGCCCCATAACTTGTCGCGACTGCCCTCTCACCTCACCGCCCGAATGTCGGGGCAAGAGGCCGAAACGGTGATGAGTGCCGCTCATCGACTCCTGCGACGCGAGCGCTACCGCGTGCGACGCTATGACACTGCGGATCGGCTGACCGTTTCGGCCGAGCGTGGCTACATGCGCGAAACCGGAAACCTGGTCTTTCACATCGCCCTCGTGGGAATTCTGATCGCCGTCGGCTTAGGCGGCGGATTCAGTTACACCGGCCAGCGCGTAGTCGTAGAGGGACAAGCGTTTACAAATAGCCTGCTGGCCTATGACACCTTCAACCCCGGCCGCTTCTTCCGTGACCGCGATCTTGTTCCGTTCTCTATTACACTCGACAAATTCAGCACCCGCTATGAAGAGCGCAATGTGAATGCCGTGGGCCAGCCCATTGATTACAAGGCCGAGGTGACCACCCAGGTGCGTGACCAGGCTGCTCTGCAACAGGTCATCAAGGTCAACGCTCCCCTCGACATCGGCGGCACGAACGTCTATCTGCTCGGTAACGGTTATGCGCCGTCGCTCACCGTGCGCGATCCTTCGGGGAACATTGTCTATCAAGAAACGGTTCCCTTCCTGCCACAGGATAGGAACCTCACCTCGGTGGGTGTGGTCAAACTTCCGGATGGCCTGGCGAAACAGGTGGGCCTGATTGGGTTCTTCTATCCGACGGTAAGCGAGGGACATTCGGGCGCATTCTTCTCGATGTACCCCGACCTGATTGATCCTCTTGTCACCCTGAACGTCTACGTCGGTGATCTCGGCCTCAACGATGGCGTTGCCCGCTCTGTCTATGCCCTCGACACCTCGCGCATGACGAAACTCACGGGCACCAAGACAGACCTGAAATCTCTTGAACTTCGCCCGGGCCAATCCGCAGCACTGCCGAACGACCTGGGAACAGTGACCTTCGACGGGGTCAAACGGTTTGCGTCGCTTGATGTGCACCACGACCCCACTCAGGGGTGGGTGCTCGCCTTTGCGCTCGCCGCGGTTGCGGGGCTTCTGACCTCGCTGTTTATTCCTCGACGCCGCGTGTGGGTGAGTGTGCGAAAGGTTCGCGGAGGCGTGGTCGTTGAGTACGCCGGACTTGCTCGCGGCGACGACCCCACACTGTCGGCGGCACTGGCTCGCATCGCGAGCGCTCACGGAAGCGACTTAGGATTAGTTCGTGACTGACACCCTCTCGCAGTTTTCGGTTCTCTCGCTGTATTCGGCCATGGCCATATACGCGATCGCATTCATTCTCTTCACCTTCGACCTGGCCAGGGGCGGGGGCCGAGAGGCGTCAGCGGCCGGTGCGTCCGACAGCATTGTTCAGGCCACGGGCGAGGGGCGAACAGCCACACTCACACGCGTGCGGGTTGATGCCCCCTCGTCGAAACCAGGACGTCGACCGCTTGCTCGAATTGCCATGGCGCTGGCTTGGCTCGGCTTTGTCTTTCAATTGACGGCCACCATCTTGCGCGGCATTGCGGCCTCGCGTGTTCCCTGGGCGAACATGTATGAGTTCGCCATGACCGGAACCCTCATCATCATGCTCGTCTTCTTGCTGGTTAACCTCAAGTGGGATCTCAAATTTGTGGGTGCCTTCAGCACCGGTCTCGTGCTGCTTCTCTTGGGTCTGTCGGCAACGCGCTACTACGTTGAGGTCGTTCCGCTTCCTCCCGCCCTGCAGTCCTACTGGCTTGTCATTCACGTTTTTGTCGCGACGCTGGGCACGGGATTCTTTGCGCTCGGCTTTGCTCTGTCTCTCGCCCAATTGCTGCAGACGCGACGCGAGTATCGTGCCGTCGAGGCGAAGCCCACGCGGCTGGCGTGGATGTCCCGGCTGCCGGATTCAGCGCAATTAGAAAACTATGCCTATCGACTCATCATTATTGGGTTCATCTTTTGGACCTTCACGCTGATTGCTGGCGCGGTGTGGGCCGAGAAGGCGTGGGGTCGTTACTGGGGTTGGGACACCAAAGAGGTGTGGACCTTCATCATCTGGACCATTTACGCCGGCTACATTCACGCCCGCTCGACACGCGGATGGCGCGGCACGCGATCCGCTGTGCTCGCCATGGTGGGCTTTGGGTCGGTCATGTTCAACTTCACTGTGGTCAACATCTACTTCAAGGGACTGCACGCCTACAGCGGATTGAGCTAGTCGCTCGCAGACACGAGGCGGTGACAGCGGGTGATGCGCTCACGCCACCACTGAGTGCGGTCGTCGGTTGCCGCGAATCGTGCCAGCAGCGAGGGCGACGGCTCAACCCGGCGCACGTCGATCGCGCCGTCGTGTGGCACGAGCGGATCGTCGGTGACGTCGGCTGCCAGAAGTGACGCGGTGCCCAGCCCCGCATCAAAAATGTCGGGAAGTGACGCGGCCAGAAATGCGCCCATCGCGACGCCCACCGAGGTTTCGAGTGCGCTCGAGACCGCTGCCGGCAGCCCCACCTGGCGCACGATCTCGCGGGCGCGAGCAATGCCGCCCAGGGGCGCCGCCTTGACCACAATCACGTCTGCCGCGGAACGCTCACGCACGAGCATCGGATCGTGCGCCTTGCGAATGCTTTCGTCGGCGGCAATCAAAATTCCGGGTTGTCCGGCGCGCAGGGCGCTGAGGTCGTCAACGCTGGCGCACGGCTGTTCCATGTATTCCAGGTCGAACTCGCGCAGCGCGTCGCAGGCGGCCCGCGCCTCGCTCAGACTCCACGCTCCGTTGGCATCGACGCGTAATCGGGCCTGATCCCCCATCAACTCGCGCACGCGGGCCACGCGCGCCACATCGTCGGCGAGGCGTTGACCCGGTTCGGCCACCTTCACCTTTGCCGTGCGGCAGCCCGGGAATGCCGCCAGAATATCGGCAACATCGTGCACCCCGACGGCGGGGATGGTGGCGTTCACGCGCACGGTCGGGCGCAGCACAGCATCGAGCTCGGCGGCTAGATCTCGTGCTCCGAAATCGTAGGCGGCCGCCAGCCAGGTCGCCGATTCTTCGTCGCCGTATTCGACAAACGGTGAAAACTCTGTCCAGCCGGCGGGCCCCTGCCAGAGTGCCGCCTCACGATGGGTGATACCGCGAAACTTCGTCACGAGCGGCAGCGAAACAACGTGAAGTCCGTCGAGAACGTCGCGAATGTCGGGCAACATGTGCCCAGTCTCGCACCCTCGAACCGCTACGCGTAGGCTGGAATGTATGACTGCGTCGGTGTCGGAAATTTTTGATCCTTCGGCCTGGACGAACGCTCCAGGATTCGAAGAGCTCACCGACGTGACCTATCACCACGACCTCACGGGTCAGATTGCGCGCA
>WLNS01000033.1 GCA_009699665.1 Actinomycetota bacterium | reverse complement strand
CGCGCGAGCGATTCCGTCGACCGCGGCCAGATAGCCGGCCACGGTTGCCGCCAGATCTCGCGGGTTGACTCCGAGCTGTTTGGCCGCTTTGAGTGCAGCACTCGACGCCCAATCGCCGTGGTCGCGATTCTTTGGTCGCTCAATGACGATGTCGTCTATCGTCAACGCCTCGAGCGAACCTCCCTGACGCGTCGCCTCGGCGCTGAGCGCCTCGAATACGTGGCGGGCGATATCGTCAGGGGTCACGACATCACAGTCTAGTTACGACACACCCGGTGCACCTTTCGCTCACTATGGTTTCGCGAGTAGCGTGTGGTGCATGAATAGGTCGCGACAGATTTTTGTCCTCCCGATAATCCTCGTGAGTTCCGCCCTTCTCCTTGCGGGTTGTGCAGGTGCATCTCCCGAGCCCAGTGCTTCTCCCACGTCGAGCGCGACGCCTGTGAGCACGCCCACGCCCAGTGCGTCGCAGCCAGAGGGTGACTACATTCCCTTCACGCAGGACTGTGCCAACCTGATTCCCAACGACGTTGTTTTCGCGTTCAATCCCAACTACGTCTTTGACAATTCCGCGACCCCCGCCGTCGGGTCGTCCTTCGACATGGTGAAGACGCTCGAAGGAACCAACTGCACCTACACGAATCAATCGAGCGGGGCAGCACTCACCGTCAGCGTGGCCCATCCCACAGCAACCACCACGGCCATCTTGGAAGAACAGTCGCTGGGCACCCTGGCTCAGGTTGACCTCAATGGCGTGCCGGGCTACTTCGGCAAAATTGCCGGAAGCGGCATCGTTCAGGTCTACACTGCCAACAATTATTGGGTCACCATCGCCGGTCCCGAAGTGTCCGCTCCCGAAGACGTCGCAACCTTGATGAACGCTGTGTTGTCTTACCTTCCGGCCGGATAGAGCACGTCGGACTGATAACCTAAATTCACCCCTGCCCCCGTAGCTCAGGGGATAGAGCGCTGGTTTCCGGTACCAAAGGTCGGAGGTTCGAATCCTCTCGGGGGCACGTATGTGAGGAATGACGTGACACCTAAACGAGTGGCGACACCGGCCGCGTTGCCACTTATCAGGATTCACATTGTCACGTGGGCGGTCGTTGTCGCTTGCGGGCTGCTCGCCGTGTTTTCCATCTCGGCTTGGCCGCTCATCATCTTTTGCGTTGTCGGCGTTGCTGCAATTATTCGACAGCGCAGCACGACAACTTTTGGCATCGCCGCGAGCATCCTGCTCCACCTCGCTGCTGTTGCCGTGCTGATTCAGCTTGCCCCGCTGACCCGACTGCCGTTGGCTCTCACCGTTTCGGTCTGTCTGGTTTTGGAGGGCCTTGTGGTGGGGTTCGTCATTTCTCGATTCGCACGCTGGCCCGGCCGGCAATCGTTGCTTGCACTGGCCCGATACAGCCTTTTTTTCGTCACTCCGATTATTGCCTCGGTAGTCATGACGTTTTCACTGTTGATCGGGCGAAGTGGCGTTGCCTGGGCAATGGGCAACGATTCACCCGCCAACGTCAGCTCTGCGCGCATCCTCTTTGCCGACGGTGGCGTCAATTCTCGCCTTCACTTCAACGGGTCACCCGAGCCGCACTCTCTCCTGACCGTAGTTGCCGGGCCCGGGAGATGGACTGTCAGCTCTTGGGATCTGTTGGCATATGACATCTCTGCCTACGCCCAGCTATGGTTCCTGCTCATCGTCGCCACAGCGGCACTCTCGGCTCTGGTAGCCAAACAAGCAATGCCGCAACGTTCTCCCCTCTGGTTTGGCATCGTCAGCGCAAATGCGATTGCTTTGGTGCCGCTGACCTGGTTCGTTGCTGGTTATTCGATCTTGTTTGGCTTCTTCAACGCGACCCTGTCAGTTGTCATCCTGCTCTGCTCATGGTTAGTGGCACGCGGTCAGAGCGTTTCCCCGGGAATCCGACTGTCGGCACTCGGGATGGCATCTTTGGCATTGCTGGCAACCTGGGGGCCCCTGGCCATCATTCCGGTGGCTCTCGGAATCCACGCTCTCTGGCAGTTCATTTGCAGCGCGCGCTCTGCCCAAACACACGCGCGAAGAAGATTCTGGATTCCGGGAGCCGTTTTCGCTGTTAGTGCCACGTACATCGCCCTAGTCACTGTTCCGGACCTGTTAAGTTCCGCGAGTGCCTTAGGAAACGATGGCGGAATTATGACACTGAGCCCACGGATCGTCGGCCTGTCAGCCGCGGTTCTGATTGTCACGGCAGCTATTTACAGCATGGTTGAAAGATCTCCGCGACTCTTCATAGACAGTTTTCTTGTCACTCTCCTTGGCGCCGGCGCCCTCGCTTTCCTCGTGTTTCAGCGGCGGGCACAACCCGACCTGTGGGGTTATTACCCGGTTAAATTTGCTTGGATCATGATGACGATCTTTGGAATTGTCTCGCTGAGTATCATCCTTGCCCTCGTGGCACGTGTTCGGTATCGAGGGCTAATCTTCGGAGGGATCGCCTCGGTGATGGCATTGGGCATTGGCGTCGCCATTGCTTCGATACCAGATATTCGCGCGCGAGTTTTTGATGCGCTTCCCCTTCTGGCGGTGGCCGGTATCCCTTCACCACATCCGGCCGACCCCGCGGCGCGGTTCATGATGAGAAATAAAGAAGACGGCGTCAACACCATCGCCGTAAATGCGCTGACTCCGACGGAAGATGGCTTTATAAACTTGTGGCTTTTCCAGATGGAACCATTAAAAAACAATCTCGACGTTCGAATCTTCGCCTACGGCCTCGATGCAAACAACACTTCCCAGGTCTGCACGGCAATATCGAAACTTACGCCTCCGGTTCGCATACTGACCTCAGAGGCCGGGCTTCGAGAACGGCTGGTCGCACAGTGCCCGAGCGAGATAGTCGACATCGTCGCGCCATCACGTTAGCATCAGCCCGGAAACGTCACCTTCGTGTGCCTGACTTCGTGGCGTTTGAGAGCAATGAGATGAATCACAGAACCCAGAATGGGCCCGAAGGAAAAGGCCACCACAACCCTCGATTCGAGGGGCATGGGTAAGCAGATGAGGACGACTGTTGCCACCGCACCAACGGCCCAGCCAACGGCATACCACGTGTGTCGCGATTGACTCAAGGTCGCGGCGCCCGTCACAACCAGCCAGGCGGTCGAAATCGAACTCACCGTAACGAGAGCGAAAAAGAGTGGGCTCAGGGCAAAACGAGCGCCAGCTATCCACTCAACTATTGGCGGCCCGATTACGTATGCAATCGCTGACAAGATAATTCCTATCGCGAGAACTCCTAACAGGTAAGCCAATACCCTCCGTACAATTTTACCGGCGCTGTCTCTGAAGGCCACAACGATGTAACTCTGGAGCGAAACAGAGCCAACAACCAGTGGTGCCCGAGTCAATGTCATTACCAAGAACACAGCGCTGAGCGCTGCGGGAGCAGCTCCATAAGAGACCGCGCCAAGCGCAACGGGCATGCCGTTGACAAGAATTGCACCCCCAACGGAGGCCACGACTGTTCGTGCCACGCGGGTCGACACCTTGACATATGTGCCCTCCATCACGATGTTCCCGGGGTATCGACGCCGAGTAATCAGAAGCGAGATACAAATCGTGAGCAGAAATGGAATGACGGTGACAAGGGCGAAACCAACAATGCCCGCCCCCAAGGCATCTGCAATGAGAAAGCCAACAAATCGAAATGTGGCGTCGCCAACCACGATGAGAGCAATCAACCACCACGAGTGGAGTCCGTAAAAGACACCTGTAATGGACAAGCTCAAAGACGCAAAAAATACTCCGAGAATGAGTTGCCCTATCAAGACCGGGGAGTCGGCACCAAATAGTTGCCCTCCGAGCGGCAACAAAATCAGCACGGCAACCACGGCGGCGGTCACACTGGCACCGACGGCAACCACGTCAACCCGGGCTCGACTTGCGGAGGCTAATGACTCATGTGAGTTGCGCGACACAGCTCGGGCAAACTCCTGCTGAATTCCCGCGATGGCGCCAACAAACACATACAGGGTGCTCCAAAAGATGGCGAAACGCGAGTAATCATCACCAAGAAACTTGGCCGCCAGCATGGTGAGCAGATAGGCCAGCCCTCCGGCCACAATCGTGGCGACGACAACCGTTCGGGCTCCGGAGCGCATGGTGTCGGTCACGCGTCGTCGCTCGCATCAGGTTGAAACACATCAAGAAAGACTCCCTGTAGTCCGCGCCCGTCGGAGTGGTAGCGCCCCCTCACGAGTTCAGCCACAATTCGAGGAAGGCGTCGGATGCGCGCCGCGGGAAGGTTCCAGCGAACTCGCTCATGGGCAAGTTTGCGGTGAGCGGCGGCGCGCACGTCACTTGCCACGTCTGGCCCCCGGGAGTCGACAAATGCCACGAGTTGTTCGGCGCGAAGGAGGAGGCGTGCATTACGCTCCTGTCGAGAGGTGGACACCCGAGTTCGCATAATCGCCAAATTGAGTCGGCGTGCACCGATCTGATTCGATGCATGTTGTCGGTATGAAATGAGTGGCTCGTCAATCGACACAAGCCCGTAATTCATAGCGGCAACGACCGCGAGCCATTCGTCGTGAAGCCACGCAGAAGGTATGGGAAAGGCAAGCTCGGTTAGCTTCCGCGACAACATCACGGTAGCCCCCGTAACAACGTTGCGCCGCATGAGTTCTCGAAAACCATCGCCCGAATTGATATTTCGAACGGTTCGCCCATTCATGTGCAACGTGGCGAAGAGCAAGTAGCCCAAGCTTTTTCCCGACTCGTCGATAAGGTCTGCGTTCGAGTGTGACAAAAGCACTGCCGGCGCCTCACCAAGCGATATCTGTCGCTCCAGCCTCTGGCGATGCCAGACGTCGTCTTGATCTGCCAAGGCAATGAGGTCTCCCGTCGTCTGCGAGATCGCCCACTCAAAGTTTCCACGAACACCCCGAGGTTTCTCGCTCAGCAATACGCGACAGGAAATTCCGGGAAACGCCACACGAGTCTCTCTAACAAACTGCTCGATGATCTGTCGCGTTGTGTCGGTGGAGGCATCGTCAGAAATCACAATCTCATCGGGCAAAACTGACTGTCCAACGATCGAATCAAGTTGATCCGACAAAAACGTGGCACCGTTGTGCGTGCAGACGACAACGGAAATACGGGGCCTCATGTGCGAATGTCCTCCTCCACCTAACGCTAGCCGACGTTCATCCCCGTGCCGGGGTAGGGCCCGCCCTAGGATGATGGTGTGGGCTCTTCACTGCAACCGACCCTGATTGTGATTCCCGCATTTAATGAAGAGGAGTCGATTGGCGCTGTCTTAGACGAGGTACGTCGTCACCTTCCCGACACCGATATTGTTGTGGTCAGTGACGGCTCTTCAGACGGCACAGCATCGATTGTTCGTCAGTCCGGATTTCGGGTTGTCGAATTGCCCCTCAATCTCGGGGTGGGGGGCGCCATGCGCACCGGCTTCAAATTCGCTCTTCGCAACGGCTACCGCAGCGTGGTGCAACTCGATGCTGACGGCCAGCACGATCCCACCATGGTTCCCCGCCTCGTGACGGAACTCTCTCAGGCCGACATCGTGATTGGATCACGATTTGCCGGCAGCGGTGATTACAAAGTGAGGGGCCCGCGAAAGTGGGCAATGGGCTTCCTGTCGTGGTCACTCAGCAAGATTTGCCACACGCCGCTGACCGACACAACTTCCGGATTCAAAGCCCTCAACCTGCGGGCCCTCAACGTTTTTGAGAACAACTACCCGGCCGAGTATCTGGGTGATACCGTCGAAGCACTTGTCATCGCGGCGCGCGCCAAGCTTGTTGTGCGCGAGATCCCGGTGACAATGAGAAAGCGACTGGCCGGCCAGCCCTCCCACAACGGGCTACGCTCCATGATTCAGCTTGCGCGCGCGCTGATGGCACTATTCTTCGGCCTCATGCGTCCCATCGACACGACGAGAGGCATGTGATGACGATTTGGACTTACCTCACGGGAATACTCGTGGCCCTTGTTATTCTCGTGACGGTCGTTCAGATGATGCGCCACGGACGCCTGCGCGAACGGCACGCGATTTGGTGGCTTGTGGGTGGCGTCGTCATTCTCATCATCACCATCTTCCCCGCGACGTTGGGTTTTATGGCCCGTCTTCTCGGTGTTGCCGTACCCATCAATCTGAGCCTCTTCTTGGCTGTTGGTGTCTTAGCGCTCTTGGCCCTGCAGCACAGTTCAGAGATTACTTCTCACGAGAAAAAACTACGTGTGCTCACCGAAGAAGTTGCCCTGCTGAAACAGCGACTCGAAACGATCGAATCCGCCGCTGACTCCCCTGAGCGCACGGGCAGTTCCGTCCGAACGACCGGCGCGAAGAAACCGAACCGCCGTACCTAGCGCCGAGATTCCACTACCGCGTTGCTGACATCGATGACATCCAACGTTGAACCCCACCGGTCGTGCAAGAAATTCAATTCGTAACCTGAGATCTCTGGAGAACGCGACACCGATTCGAAATGGTAGAGCTCGGCCCGGGGAGTCCACAAAATGCGATAACCCAGGGATCGTAACTTGAGTGAGAGATCGACGTCGTTGTAATTTCCGGGCAAGAGTTCACAGAATCCGCCCACTCGTTCAAATGCGTCGCGACGAATGAGGGCACAGGCGGCGGTAACTCCCACGCGTTCGCGCACATCCAGATAATCACCGTCGGGCCCGGCGGATCCCCGAGGCTCCCCAATACCGATGTGAGTAGGCAGGCCGCCGACATGCGCATGTCCCGCGTGTTGAATCGTGCCGTTGGCAAAATAAAGCATGGCCCCCACCATCGCAACATCCGCGGGCTCAATAGTCTCGCGCAGCTGCTCGATCCAATCCGGAGAAATGATTTCGACATCATCATTCATGCTCAGAATAAAGTTGCCGCGCGCCTGAATCACCCCGTGGTTCATCTTGCGCGAAAAGTTGAACGGGCCGTCAAACCTAACCAGGCTCAACGACGCGCCTGCGATTTTTTTTAGAGCGGCGAGCACATCCGGTTCAGCCCCGGCATCATGAACGACAATAATTTCAAAGTCTCGGTATGTGGACTGCTTAACAATGCTCGTCACACAGGCCACAACGACGCTGGCCGAGCCGTCTGCAGCTCGTTGCGCCCTCGTGGGGATAACAATCGAGATGGCGGGCGTGCCCGGTGCTGTTTTACTTCTGGGCTGTGGTGTCGTGGGAACCACTACGGCGCGCTCCGAGTTTGTTTTCTCGCGAAGACGCGTCGAAGTTTTGCGAGGGGAGAGACAATGGCTGACCCCACGCGCCAGGTCGTGGTCTGCATCAGGTGCTGAGCGGGCTGACCGGCCTGAATGCGCAGTCGAGCGTTTTCAACCTCGAGGGCGATGATTCGATCAATCAGCGCGAGTTGACGCAAACGCGTGTCATCGTCAACCGGAAGAACATTTTTGTTGGATGTAGCCATCCGGTGACTCCCTTCTCGACGGGTCTGCTTCATGATATCTGTGGCGGGGCAACTGGTAACCTAAGCCGGACCAAGACTCTTGACGCCAACGATTGTGAGCACCCGTGATTTCTCGCGCCCGAGAGTTCGTTCGGGTCTTTCGACGCCCCCTGCTTGTGGCCGCAGCCGCACTAAGTCTTCTCGGGTCACTGTCTATGTGGGCACTGGCGTCGCCGGTAGGGGCGTCGCCCGACGAGGACTTTCATCTCCCCAGTATCTGGTGCGGTCACGGCGTGCAAGTGGGTCTCTGCGAGAAGGCGAGTTCGGAGGGTGCGGTTGCGGTACCACGCGCCATCGTCGTCGCTTCGGCGTGTTACGCGTTTCACCCCAAACAGAACGCGTCATGCACAATCAACTTGCCCACCGACCTCATTGAGACTTCGCGCAGCAATGCCGACAATGCGTATCCTCCGGTTTACTACTGGGTCACCAGCTGGTTTGTCACCGACAATGTAGAGGCGTCGGTCATTCGAATTCGAGTCTTTAACGCCGTGGTATTGAGCGTTCTCATCGGGGCCACCGTGATCGCCCTTGGGCGCCGGCGGGGGTCCCTGTTGATGTGGTCCGCGGCGCTCACACTTGTTCCGCTCGGCATGTTTCTCATTCCGAGCGTGAACCCCAGTTCGTGGGCCATCACATCTTCGATTGTCGTCTTTTTCTCGACGCTGGGAGTCATGACTGAACGCACGCGTTGGCGCCTCATTGTTCTCTCAACCTTGGGGGTTCTCGCTGCACTTATCGGCGCGGGTTCTCGTTCCGACTCAGCGATTTACAGTGTGATTGCGACCGCCGCAGCGCTAATGGTCTCGTGGCCCGCTGCTCGTTTGCACTGGCAGAGACTGTGGCTTCCCGCAGTTATCGGTACGGTGTCGGTGGCATTATTCCTATCAGCACGACAGGGAACCGCCGACCTCGCCGCCGCCAGCCAGCCGCCCGAAAATCTTGGTCAGGCCATACAGCTCGCCGTGGCAAATCTGGCAGCAATGCCCAGTTTGTGGGCCGGCGCGCTAGGACTGACCGGTTTGGGTTGGCTCGATACCGCAATGCCCGGAATCGTCTGGGTCTCGATGTGCTTCATCGTGTTCGGAATCCTTTTTGTCTCACTCACCAACCTCACGCGAAAAACGGGAGTGGCCATGGGTCTGGTGTTCTCCGCCCTCGTGGCTATTCCCCTCTACGTCTTGGTGCGAAATGGAAATCTCGTTGGCGCAAATGTGCAACCCCGATACATCTACCCACTGATCATCATGCTCGTGACGCTCGCCGTGGTGTCACTCGCGAAAAAAGTTCGGCTGACCGCGCTCCCGCTCTGGATCATTGTCGGACTCCTGACCCTGGCAAATTCTGTTGCCATCCACGTGAACATGCAGCGCTACATTGTGGGAACGGGACACCCGAGCTTCAACCTTGACGCCTCCCCCGCATGGTGGTGGACTAGCGGACCGACGCCAATGACCGTATGGGCGATATCGACCATTCTCTTTGGCATTTTCGCAACACTCAGCACGTACTTCGTTGCCGAGTTCCTGAGTCTCTCTGGGCTCCGGTTTGCGCGTGGCACCACCCAAAAATCCTCAGCGATATCAGAAATCTAGCGCCGCAAGAGCATGTCTCGCCCGCGCACCCACCGATGTCGAACGGAAGCAGCAAGATACCCCACCCTCACGAGAAGGGGTAGGCGAAAACCGCTTCGAGAAAGGTCTTCGTGGTCGGCGGCATACGTGACATCGTTGACGTAGGTGATCAGAGGGGTCAGAACCACGTCCCAAAAAAACTTCTCTCTCACCTTGGTGAGGTGATCGCGCATCGTCACACGATCCTTTGCGGTATACAACACATCCTCAAGGGCGGCGGCCAAGGCCGCCACATCTTCGGCCGACACAACGCGGCCAAGACCCTGCTCAGCTACCAGATCCGCGAAATAATCTCCTGTGGTGACTACCATCGGCAACTTAGTCCAGAGATAGTCCAAAATGCGCGTGCGGAAGGAGAACTGGGTCTCGACGTGGTCAAAGTGTGTGCTTACGCCCGCGTCGGCGTCGAGCAGATAGTTCTGTCGCTTGTCAAAATCCACCCACTGGTCGTTAAAGAAAACGTGTGAGTCGAGCACGCCCAACTCGGCCGCCAGGTCACGAGACTTCTGGACAATCGGCATGGGCGGCACGTCGGGGTTGGGGTGTTGAGTTCCCATGAAGAAGAGGCGCACGTTGGGACGCCGCTTTGCGAGCTCCGCCACGGCACGAATCAGGTTAAGCGGATCGAACCAGTCGTAGAGTCCACCGCTCCACAGCAACACCTTGTCCTTTGGTCCAATTCCGGGGACGACGCCGCGAATCGCTGAGCCCGTTACCTGTGGTAGTTCTCGTGAGAGCCCAAAAGGAACAACGTCAATCAGGTTCCGCAGGGTCACGTCAGCGGCATATGTGTCCGGATTAATGCGACCGGCACTCATCAACTGCCCTAGCCAAAACATGCGCTGACGTTCCGAGGCGCACATGAAGAAGTCACCGCGGCGGAGTTGAAAGTCCAAGGATCGATCGGCACTCGCAATGCGGTCACGCCAGGCAGACGGGCCGAGGTGACGACCCTGCTCCAACTGCTCAAGATGCATGGGATCGTAAATATCGACAACCATCTTCTTGCGTGACCGACGAAGTCTTCGGAACACTCCCAGAACGTGTCCCTGAATGATAATGACATCCGCCCATTTTTCGTGAGCGGCCATGGCGCGATTATCTTTCGGGCGAACGAATGTGACCATGAAATCTGTTGATGATGTTTCGGCCCGCGTAAAACTAATCAAACGCACGTCGTGTGAAACGCTCAGGGACTGCGCAATCTGCCACGCGCGAATGCCTGGCCCCGACAGTCGCGCACCGAGAGGGTCGCCCGTCACGATCAGAACACGACGCGAGACCTGCGTGGTCATCCCTTGAGCACCTGGGTCAGATATTGTCCATAGCCACTCTTCAGCAATGGCTTGGCAAGATCGCCCAATTGGGCGTCGGTAATCCACCCCGCGCGCCAAGCAATTTCTTCGATGCAACCAATTTTGAAACCCTGGCGTTCTTCAATGACGCGCACATACTCAGAGGCTTGAATCATCGATTCAAATGTGCCCGTGTCGAGCCACGCTGTGCCTCGATCGAGAACTTCAACCTTGAGAGCTCCCCGATTCAGGTATTCCTCATTCACCGAGCTAATCTCGAGTTCACCCCGCGCACTCGGCACGACGCTCTTGGCGATCTCAATGACCGAGTTGTCATAGAAGTACAAGCCCGGAATCGCAAAATTACTCTTCGGTTTCACCGGCTTCTCTTCAATCGAGATGGCACGGAAACTGGCGTCGAACTCAACCACGCCGTAGGCCTGCGGATTCGCTACCTGGTAGGCGAAAATGACCGCACCGTCAATGTCGTTGTTTCGGCTGAGGGAAGTGCCGAGGCCGCCACCGTGAAATATGTTGTCGCCCAGAACGAGGGCCACAGACTGGTCTCCCACAAATTCTTCGCCGATGATGAACGCCTGAGCCAGGCCATCCGGCGAGGGCTGGGTTGCATAGTCAATTGACATGCCGAGGTCGCTGCCGTCGCCCAAGAGATTACGAAACTGATCAGAGTACTCGGGCGTCGTAATCACCAGGACCTCACGGATGCCCGCCATCATGAGCGTCGAGAGGGGGTAATAGATCATGGGTTTGTCGAAAACCGGCATCAGCTGCTTTGAGATTCCTTTGGTGATGGGCCACAACCGGGTCCCTGACCCACCGGCAAGAATTATTCCGCGCATAAACTTCTTTGCTCACTTCATTCGATCAACAAACTTGTTCGAACTCGAGTCTAACCGTCGAGCCGCGCTCACCGATGGCTGTTGTCGTGCCCCGCTACGATACAGAGGTGAATGAAGTTGGGCAGCCACTAACGATCGTGATGCCCTTTTACGGACGGCCCGATCACTTCATTTTGGCTGTTCAGAGCATCCTGGCTCAGACGGATCCACATTGGACCCTCGTGATCATTGATGACATGTACCCCGACAAGGCGCCGGGAAAGTGGGCGAGTCAACTCGACGATGAACGCATCACCTACATTCGCAACACTCACAACCTCATGCCCAGTCGAAACTTCAACAAGGGTGTTGACCTCGCCCCCACCACGTTTCTCACAATTGTGGGGTGCGACGACATTTTGCTCCCCGGCTATGTTGCCCGGGTTCGCGAACTCATCGCCCAGTTCCCTGATGTCGACGTCATCCAACCAGGGGTTGAGGTCATCGACGAGGATGGGCAGGTCTATTTACCTTTGGCCGACCGCATCAAACACATGCTGCGCCTGAGAACGACTTCTTCCACCCAAGCATTCACCGGTGAACGCCTAGCCTCGAGCCTGCTGCGCGGAAATTGGACGTACTTCCCCTCACTGGTCTGGCGTCGCGACACAGTTGCCGCTATTGGATTTCGTGTCGACCTCAACATCGTGCAGGACTTATCCATGCTCACGAGCATCTCTATGGGCAATGGCACCCTGTTAATCGACCGGGAGATTGTTTTTCAATACCGTCGCCACTCGGCGAGTCTCTCTGCAGTCACGGGTCCAAACGGCAGAAAATTTAGAGAAGAGCGTGCCTTCTTCCTTGAGTCGTCACGACTACTAAAACTCCAAGGTTGGAAGAGAGCGGCGCGCGTCTCATCTCGGCACGCCATGTCGCGGATGCACGCATTCACCGATCTTCCGCGAGCCATCCTGGCGCGAAACTCAGAAGGAATTTCTACCCTGACGCGCCATATCCTTGGTTTGCCCTATCGGGACTTTCCTCAAGGCTAGACGCTAGGACGTGATGTGAGGCTCGCCCGCCTCAATCTGAGCGCCAATCCATTCCTGGAGCGCCGACAGGCCGCGCTCCACAGACCACTGCGGAATCCATGACAACTCAGTCTTAGATAGTTCAATGTCGCATGACGCGTGACGCACGTCTCCGTCACGAAAAGCCCCGGTGATTTCAGGAGCAGGGGCCGAGTAGTAGGAGGCGATGAACGTGGCCGCGTCGAGAATAGTTGCCACGCCTCCCACCCCAATGTCAAAGGGCACGTCGTTTTTTTTAGGCTGTCGGCCGCTTGCCGCGACAAAAGCCGACACAACATCGTCGATGAATACAAAGTCGCGAACGATCTGTCCATCCTCATAGACCGGGATGGTCTTTCCCTCACGTGCCCACTGAGAGAACAAAGAGACGATGCCCGTATAGGAGTTGATGAGCGATTGCCCAGGACCGTAAACATTCTGCAGACGCAAGATGGTGAGGCCAGTGTCG
>WLNS01000032.1 GCA_009699665.1 Actinomycetota bacterium | reverse complement strand
CACGATGACCGAACGGCCCGAGTAGTCGACGCGCTTGCCGAGCAGGTTTTGACGGAAACGACCCTGCTTGCCCTTGAGCATGTCGCTCAGAGACTTGAGGGCGCGGTTGCCGGTGCCGGTGACGGGACGGCCGCGACGGCCGTTGTCGAACAGTGCGTCGACGGCCTCTTGCAGCATGCGCTTCTCGTTGTTCACGATGATCTCGGGAGCACCGAGGTCGAGCAAGCGGCGCAAACGGTTGTTGCGGTTGATCACACGACGGTAGAGGTCGTTGAGGTCGGAGGTGGCGAACCGGCCACCGTCGAGCTGAACCATGGGACGAAGCTCCGGCGGAATGACCGGCACCACGTCGAGCACCATCGCGGCGGGCGAGGTGCCGTTCGTCAAGAACGAGCTCACCACCTTGAGGCGCTTGATGGCACGGATCTTGCGCTGGCCCTTGCCCTCTTCAATCTCAACCCGCAGCTTGATGGCTTCGGCAGCGAGGTCGAAGTCGAGCAGACGACGCTTGATGGCCTCCGCGCCCATGTGAGCCTCGAAGTAGAGGCCGAAGCGGTCTTGCAGCTCAGCAAAAATGGCGTCTTCAGGCTTGAGGTCGCCCACCTTGAGGTTGCGGAAGTCATCCCACACACGCTCGAGTCGAGCAATCTCTTCATCGGCGTGCTTGCGAACTTGGCCCATTTCTTTCTCGGCGGAGTCCTTGGCGCGGCGCTTCTGCTCTGACTTGGCGCCCTCGGCCTCGAGTGCCTCGAGATCGGTCTCGAGACGCTTCATGCGCTCGTCGATGGCCTTGTCGCGGCGGTCGGCCAGGGTCTTCAGCTCAAGCTGAAGCTCCTTCTCGAGTCCGGGCATGTCTTGGTGGCGACCGTCTTCGTCAATCTCAATCACCATGTAGGCGGCAAAGTAGATGACCTTCTCGAGGTCTTTCGGTGCCATGTCGAGCAGGTAGCCTAGGCGGCTAGGCACGCCCTTGAAGTACCAGATGTGCGTAACGGGCGCAGCGAGCTCGATGTGGCCCATGCGCTCGCGGCGCACCGAAGACTTGGTGACCTCAACGCCACAGCGCTCACACACGATGCCCTTAAAGCGCACCCGCTTGTACTTGCCACACGAGCACTCCCAGTCGCGCGAGGGACCAAAGATCTGTTCGCCGAACAGGCCGTCCTTCTCGGGCTTCAGGGTGCGGTAGTTGATGGTTTCCGGCTTCTTGACCTCACCGAACGACCAACGACGAATGTCGTCGGCCGTAGCGAGACCAATGCGGAGCTGTTCGAAAGTGGTTGCGTCGAGCACGTTTACTCTTTTCCTCTAACTCTTCGTAAATTCTCGCGCTTAGATCTCGTCGATTGACGTGGTCTCGAAGCGGGTGGAGATGTTGATGCCAAGCTCGCTGGCAGCGCGGTCGGCCTCGTCGTCGTTGTCGCGCAGCGAGACCGGCTCGCCCGCTCCATTGAGCACTTCAACGTTGAGACACAGCGACTGCATCTCTTTCATGAGCACCTTGAACGACTCGGGAATGCCGGGCTCTTGAATGTTCTCGCCCTTGACGATGGCCTCGTACACCTTGACGCGGCCCACGATGTCATCCGACTTGATGGTGAGCAATTCTTGCAGGGCGTAGGCGGCACCGTATGCCTCGAGTGCCCACACCTCCATCTCACCAAAGCGCTGACCGCCGAACTGAGCCTTACCACCCAGCGGCTGCTGCGTGATCATGGAGTACGGACCGGTCGAACGCGCGTGGATCTTGTCGTCGACCAAGTGGTGCAGCTTGAGGATGTACATGTAGCCCACCGAGATGGGGCGCGGGAACGGTTCGCCGGAGCGGCCGTCGAACAGGTTGGCCTTTCCGCTCGAGCCAATCAGGCGCTGACCGTCGCGTGTGGTTGTGGTGGAGTCGAGCAACCCAGCGATTTCTTCTTCGAGGGCACCGTCAAACACGGGCGTGGCCACCTTGGTGCCGGGCTCAGCCGAACGCGCGGCCTCGGGAAGCGTAGCGGCCCACTTGGGCGTGCCATCAACGTTCCAACCCTGCTTAGCAATCCAACCGAGGTGCGTTTCGAGCACCTGACCGAAGTTCATGCGACCCGGAATACCCAGCGGGTTGAGCACCACGTCGACGGGCGTGCCGTCTTCGAGGAACGGCATATCTTCGATCGGCAGAATCTTGGCAATAACGCCCTTGTTGCCGTGACGGCCGGCGAGCTTGTCGCCCTCGGTGATCTTGCGCTTCTGGGCGATGAAGACGGTCACGCGCTGGTTGACACCGTTGCCAAGCTCGTCTTCTTCTTTTTCGGCGTCGAACACCTTGACATCGATGATGGTTCCGGCCTCACCGTGAGGAACCTTGAGCGACGTATCGCGCACCTCTCGGCTCTTCTCGTTGAAGATGGCGCGCAACAGGCGCTCTTCGGCCGAGAGCTCGGTCTCACCCTTGGGTGTGACCTTGCCCACCAGGATGTCGCCGGGGCGGACCTCGGCGCCGATGCGAATGATGCCGCGCTCGTCGAGATTGGCGATGAGCTCTGGCGACACGTTGGGCAGGTCGCGCGTGATCTCTTCTTTACCCAGCTTGGTGTCGCGCGCATCGACCTCGTACTCCTCGATGTGAATCGAGGTCAGCACGTCGTCTTGCACGAGACGCTGGCTCAGAATAATCGCGTCTTCGAAGTTGTGACCTTCCCACGGCATGAATGCCACGAGGAGGTTCTTGCCCAAAGCGAGTTCACCGTTTTCGGTAGCCGGCCCATCGGCCAACACCTGACCGGCAGCTACCTTGTCGCCTTCGCTCACAATGACGCGGTTGTTGTAGCTGGTGCCCTGGTTGCTGCGCTCAAACTTGCGCAGAACGTATTCGCGCGAGCCACCCTCGTCTTGCATGATGGTGACGCTGGTGGCAGATACCTCAGTGACCACACCTGCCTTGTCGGCAAAGATCACATCGCCGGCGTCGAACGCGGCGTAGCTTTCCATACCGGTACCGACGAGTGGCGACTCCGACTTGATCAGCGGTACCGCCTGACGCTGCATGTTCGCGCCCATCAGGGCGCGGTTCGCATCGTCGTGCTCGAGGAACGGAATCAGCGACGTGGCAACCGACACCATCTGGCGCGGCGAGACATCCATGTAGTCAACGTTGTTTGCGGCAACGAGGTCAACCTCGCCGCCCTTCTTGCGAACGAGGACGCGATCTTCAGCAAAGTGCTGCTTGTCGGCCGTGACGGCAGCGTTGGCCTGGGCCACAACGTGCTCGTCTTCTTGCGAGGCCGTGAGGTAATCAATCTTGTCGGTGATCTTGCCGTTGACGACTCGACGGTAGGGCGTCTCAATGAAGCCGAACGCGTTGATGCGGGCGAACGACGCCAGCGAACCAATCAGGCCGATGTTCGGGCCTTCCGGAGTTTCGATGGGACACATGCGACCGTAGTGCGACGAATGAACGTCGCGCACGTCAACACCGGCACGCTCACGAGAGAGACCGCCCGGGCCCAGCGCCGAAAGACGACGCTTGTGCGTCAGGCCAGCGAGCGGGTTGTTCTGGTCCATGAACTGCGAGAGCTGGCTGGTGCCAAAGAACTCTTTGATAGCCGCAACGACGGGACGCACGTTAATCAGCGTCTGCGGCGTGATGGCCTCGATGTCTTGCGTGGTCATGCGCTCGCGCACCACACGCTCCATGCGGCTCAGGCCCGTGCGCACCTGGTTCTGGATGAGCTCACCCACGGCGCGAATACGACGGTTACCAAAGTGGTCGATATCATCTACGTTGAGCGTGATCTCGGCCTTCTTGCCATCGCGCATGCCGGGAACCTTCGCCTCGCCGCGCGAGAGCGACTCGGGGTCAGCAGCGTGCATCGACACGAGGTACTTGATCGTGGCAATGATGTCTTGCTGGGTCAGCACCGTGTCGGCCAGCGGCAGGTTGAGTCCCAGCTTCTGGTTCAGCTTGTAACGACCCACCTTGGCGAGGTCGTAACGCTTGGGGTTGAAGTAGTAGTTATCGAGCAGCACGCGCGCGGCCTCGGCGGCAACCTGCTCGCCCGGGCGCAGCTTGCGGTAAATGTCTTTGAGAGCCTCTTCCTTGGTGAGGATGTGGTCCTTCTCAAGCGTCAGCTCAATCGACTCAAAGCCGACGAACTCGCTGCGAATCTCGTCGACGGTAAGGCCGAGGGCCTTCAAAAATACGGTCACCGACTGCTTGCGCTTGCGGTCGATGCGCACGCCCACCTGGTCGCGCTTGTCGATCTCGAACTCGAGCCACGCACCGCGGCTGGGAATGATGCGGGCAGAGAAGATGTCTTTGTCTGACGTCTTGTCGTTGATGCGTTCGAAGTACACACCGGGACTACGCACGAGCTGCGACACAACAACACGCTCGGTGCCGTTGATCACGAAGGTGCCCTTTTCGGTCATCAGCGGGAAGTCACCCATGAAGACGGTTTGGGTCTTTATCTCACCCGTGTTGTGGTTCATGAACTCGGCTTCGACATAGAGCGGAGCGGCGTAGGTCTTGCCACGCTCCTTGCACTGGTCGAGGCTGTACTTCTCTTCTTCGAGGTACGGGTTCGTGAACGACAGCTGCATCGTCTCATCGAGGTTCTCGATGGGCGAGATCTCTTCAAAGATTTCTTCGAGGCCTGTGCGCGACGGAAGGTCTTGACGACCCTCCTTCTCCGCCTGAGCAACGCGTTGTTGCCAGAGCTCGTTACCGACCAGCCACGCAAAGGACTCGGTCTGCAAATCGAGCAGATCGGGCACCTTCAGGGTGTCGGTAATTTTGGCAAAAGAGAGTCGCGATGAATCGCGACCGGTCTTCATGGACTTGGAACCGTTGCGCGCAGCAGCCAAGGTTATTCCTCCGCGGGCCCGTGAGAGCCATCAAGTGTCGGTAGTGAGGGATTTCGCGCTCGAAGACATGACAAAATCAACCAAGGTGGAGCCGTTACCATCCTTGGGAGATAGCCACCGTACCGACCGACATATGAAGGCACGACAAAACATCAGGCGTAAAGTACCAGCATAGAACCGTTATGCAATTGTGTCCAGTCCTTAAGCCAGAAAACCTTTTGCATTTTGAGCCGACATGCTATGGCGACAGTAGTCTGAGGTAGTGACCGCCCCGCTTTCGCGCCGCCTCGCGCACTCCGGACTGATGGCGAGCATAGAGCCCGACCCGTTTCAAGCGGGTGCCTACGTTCTCGATGTCGACGGCACACCGCAGTCGCACATCTTTCCGGACCACCCCGATGAGTTGTTCTTTGAATACATCAGACGCATGGGGCACGTGATTGACGTTGCCGCACCCGCGGGAGCGGCCATTACGGCCATTCACTTAGGTGCCGGCGCCCTCACACTGCCGCGCTACATCGAGGCGACGCGACCGGGCTCGAGGCAACAGGTCATCGACATTGACCGCGACCTCGTTGACTTTGTGCGCGAGATCTTTCCGTTGCCGCCACGCGCCTCGATACGTCTGCGCTACGGCGATGCGCGCGAAGTCATCACAAAGCTTCCCGCCGGACTGCGCCACAGTGCCGACGTGATCACGGTAGATATCTTTGCCGGGGCGCGGACGCCGGCCCACGTCACCACCGTGGAGTTCTTTTCTGAAGTCGCCACCCTGCTCGCGACCGACGGCGTGGTGATCATCAACATTGCCGACGGGCCGGGGCTCGCCTATGCCCGGGCTCAGGTCGCAACGGTGGCTCACGTCTTTCCCCACGTGGGCGTGCTGGCCGAGGCCCAAGTACTGAAAGGGCGACGTTTCGGCAACCTCGTGCTTGTCGCTTCGAACAGCCCGCACGTGCTCGAGGAACTGCCGCGACTGATGGCCCGCGGACCACATCCGGCGAGTTCGCTGCACGGCACTGAGCTCGCGCGCTTCATGGGCGGTGCGTTGTTGACAACCGATGCCACGGCCGTGCCCTCACCCACTCCCCACAAGACCATCTTTCAGACGTCGGGCAAGGGCTGATGGCCGACCTCGAGCGGGTCGAGAAATGGGCCGAGGCCCTCATTGTCTTGCACCTCGACGCTGCCGTGTGGAGCTTTCGTTTCGACCACGCGCGCACGCGCGCCGGCATGTGCGACTTCACGCACAAGCGAATTAGCGTCTCGCGTCACCTCGCCGCCCGCTACGACGACGACGAGATTCACCAAGTGCTGCTGCACGAGGTGGCACACGCCCTGGCCGGGCCTCGCGCGGGCCACGGCACGACCTGGCGCACAATAGCGGCAGATATTGGCTACGACGGAAAGCGCACGCACGACGGCAGCGTGGCAAACGAGCTCGCCCCCTGGCGCGGTGAGTGTGCCGCCGGCCACGAGCATTTTCGGTTTCGCAAACCCCAGCGACCCCTGTCGTGCGGAGCCTGTTCCCGGGGCTTCTCGCGCGCCAACATCATCACCTGGCACAAACGCGACGTAGTGTAGGAGCGAGACAACAGGAAGGGCGTGACCGATGTTCGTCTTTCTGCGCTTCACCCTCGACACCACCCCCGACGCGGCGTGGGACGCGCTGACGTCACCGGCCGTATTCCGACAGGTCTCGGCTCCGCTGGTGCGCGTGCGCTCACGCGAAAAAGGTGGCTTTCCCGAGCGCTGGATCGACGGCACACCGCACGAAGTGAGCCTTCGCCTGCTCGGCATTTTTCCGCTCGGCCATCAGCGCATTCAGGTGTCGTTCGCTGAACGTCCCGGCGGTGTTCGCATGATCATCGACAAGGGCGCCGGACTTACCGGATTTCTGCGGGTGATGCCTCGTTGGGATCACCGCATGGCGGTTTCGGCCACCGACGACGGGCGCACTCTGTATCGCGATCGGCTCGCCGTGCGCGCGGGGCTGCTCACCCCACTGGTCTGGCTGTCGATGTGGGCGTTTTGGCAGGTGCGCGCATCTCGGCTCAAGCGGCTCGCATCCACCTGGGCGGAACCGCACACCTCACAGGTGCCCCACACCGACTAGGTGCAACACAAAAGCCACGCAGCCAAATCTGCGTGGCTTTTGTGAAGAAAGAACTATTCGCCCTGTGCGTCTGTCTCGTCGAGCGAGACCATGGCGTCAGACGAAGAGAGGGCGCGCAACTCGAGAGCAAACTCGTCGACGATGCGACGCTGCTCTTCGAGCAACGTAAGTCGCCCCTCGGTGTCGGCGAGAAGCTCGCCGTTGTGCTCGGCGAAGCGAACAGTGAGCTGCTCGGCACGCGCACGAGCACGGGTAATCGTGTTGGCCGCAGCGTTACGAGCAGCCTGCAAGATTTCTTCGGAACGCGCACGGCACTGGCTGAGATATTCCTCGGCCTGGGCACTCAGCTCGCCAGCCTGATTCGTCGACACCGCGAGACGCTCGTTGGCCTCTTCGGTGATGCGCTGAACATGGGCAATGGCTTCTTCGTGCAGTGCGAGACGCTCGCGCTCGGCATCGATCTGCGCAATCTTGATCTCACGCTCGATACGCAACTGCTCGCGCTCAGCCATCTGGCGCAGCGTCGACAACTCGGTCTTCACGTCTTCGGACTCTTGGTGAACACGTGAACGAATCTCAGATGCCTCGCGCTCGGCCTCGGCCACGATGGCCGCCGACTTGCGCTGAGCAATCTCAATCGAGGTGCGGGCTTCAGCATTGCGCGCGTCCGCCTGAATACTCAGTTCGGTAACGCGACGCTCGGCGTCGACGCGAAGTTCCTCGCTACGACCCTCGGCCTCGGCGACAGATTTTTCTGCCTTGAGACGAGCGCTACGGGTAACCTGCTCGGCCTCGGCACGGGCACTCTCGCGCAGAACGCGAGCCTCGGCCGTGGCATCTTTGACCATCTTGTCGGCCTGCTCTTCAGCAACACGCAGCGTGTGCTCAAAGGCAGAACCGAGATCGGCAAAGGTGGGCTTAGAGTTGGCACGCTTCAGCACACCACGCAAATCGGTCAGCTCACGCGTCAAGCGCTCAACTGTCTTCTCTGCCGTGGAGCGATCGCCTTCAAGCTGCTCTACCTTGGTCGTGGCATCGGTGATGGCGTTCAACACCTCGTCGCGGTCATAACCACGGCGCGATGTACGGAAAGAACGAATGTCAACCATGATTAGTTCTCCTCATCCGAATCTGCGAGCGACGGCTGCGACGCTGACTCCGCGTTGGCCGCAGCCTCGGCGACAAGCAGGGTGCGAACGTCGTGAGCAAAGGCGTTGACGCTGGTGCGCTGCTCTTCGATCTCTTCGAGGCGCGACACCGCACCATCGAGCAGCCCTTGGGCGTGCTCGAACATGCGGTGGGTCAAACCATCGGCGCGAGAATCGGCGCGAGTGACCAGTCCATCAGCAGTTTCTTGAGCGTGAGCCACGAGAGCATCACCGTCGACGCGCGACTTGGCCAAGAAGTTCTCTGCTTCGCGCACAACCTCGGAACCCTGAATCTCGGCATCGGCAACCTGCTTGTTGGCTTCTTTGGAAATGTCGGCGATGTAGGTGGCAGACTGTTCGCTCATGCGCCGCGTGTCACGCTCTGCCTTCTCTTGCGACGCTTCAATCTCGCGCTGAATGCGCTGCTGCTCGCGCTCGTTGAGCTGACGCAGCGTGGCCATTTCAGAACGAGCGTCTTCGGTCTCTTTCTGAACCTGGGCGGCAATGGCGACCGCCTGCTCGTCGGCCTGTTCCATGATGCGCTCGCCCTGAACGCGCGACTCTTCCAAGGCAACCTTGGCCTCTTCAAGCTTGCGCTCGGCCTCGGCGATGGCCATGGTCGACTTGCGCTCGCTCTCGGACTTGATTGCGGCAACCCGCTGTTCGGCCTCAGAGTTGAGCTTCTCGGCGTGACGCTGCGCAGATGAGGTGACCTCGTCAGCCTCAGCCTTGGCGGCATCGCGGGCGATGTTGGCCTCAGCCGTTGCATCAGAAATCAATTTGCCGGCCTGTTCCTCGGCAACACGAAGTGTCTGCTCGAACGCAGCGCCCAGATCGGAGAACGAGGGCTTGGCGTTGGCACGCTTAAGAGCGCTGCGCACCTCGTTGAGTTCACGAGTCAGCCGTTCAATCGCCTGGTCGGACTCTTCACGTTCCCGCTCAGCCCGAGAAATACGGCTGGTGAGCTCGGTGAAGGCACGATCGACGTCTTCGGGCTCAAAGCCCGACCGGCTGGACCGGAACGAAATGGAGTCTGCCACGGTAATCATTCCTTGCGGTTAGAGCGAAACGCCGGACCAACCAGCGAACCGCGAAATCACGAGAAGTACAAAGTTGAAGACACACGTCTCCAACGGAGAGTCTAAGGGATAAATCGAGGGTTTCGCTAGTTGAGTCTGCCCACGGAAGCCAGGGCTGCACGGAGCAAAACACCTCTTCCGCCCTCCATCTCGCTAGTGACGGCATCTGCGAGTGCCTCTTCGGGGGTTAACCAGGTGACTTCGAGGGCATCCTGGCGCGGTTCGCACGTTCCCGTGACGGGTACGACGAAGGCCAGCGACACCGCGTGCTGCCGTTCATCGGTGAAAGGCGAACGGCCCGCCTCGGGAAAATACTCGGCAACCGAGAACGGATGCGCGCTTGCCGGAAGCAGCGGGAAGGCCATGGGGCCGAGGTCCTTCTCGATGTGGCGAAAGAGCGCCTCGCGCACGGTTTCGCCGTACATCACGCGTCCCGACACAATCGTGCGCGTGATCGAGCCGGTCTTCGTGGCGCGCAACAGAAGGCCCACGTCGGTGACCCGACCCAGGCCGTCGACGTGCACCGGCACCGCCTCGACGTACAGCAGAGGCAGCCGAAGGCGGATGGCGGCCAACTCGTCGTCGCCCAGCCATCCCGAATTGGGGTCGGGGGTGCGAACGCTCATGTGTTCATCATACGAACCCGAGTCACATGTGCGCAGGTGCAAATTCCCGCTCCGCCCGAAGCGTCCGCGCTCCGGCTGCCGTCGGCAGGTGCTCGTCATTCCCTGAGTAGAACCGCGACGAGCCGCTTGAGCTCACTCACTTCTGCTCCGGTCAGGTCACCGGCTAGCACGGTCTGCAGCAACTCAACCCGTGGCTGAAGTTCACGCAGAACGCCGTGTCCGGCAGCAGTGATTTCGAGCACCTTGCGGCGCCGATCAACCTCGTCGTCCGACCGCCGAATAAGCCCTGACTTCTCGAGTCGGCCAACGAGGTCATTGATCGTTGAGCGCTCAAGGTCAAGTTCCTCGCCGAGTTCACGCTGGCTAATCTTTGGCAGTCGATCCAGGACAGCGAGCACCGAGTACTGGATTCCCGTCACCTGTGCTGAAACTTCCTGGGTCCACAACGCGAGGTGACGCTGTTGTGCCCGGCGGAGCATGAAACCAAGGTGTCGCTGAGGATCACGCTGATTTTGCACATGTGTGGTCTGCGGGGGCATCACGCATCGAGCCTAAGCGAGGCGCTTGTAGATGCGGTCAAAATAGGCGGTCAACTCGGGCCCCCTCGTGAGGGGAAGAACTGCGGCAACATACTGATCGGGCCTCACGAGAATCATTGCACCCTCGTCACGACTAATGCCTCGAAGGTCAAAAATGTCCGGTCCAGTTTTGTGATCAGTCGTAAAAACCTTGAACACATCAGTCAACCCAAAGATGCCTTGAGTCGGCGTGAGCACAGCTGGCTGGTCGTCTATGTGCAAATCACGGTGATGTCCTGGATAGATACCGAGGACCTCAATCACACTGTCCGCGTCGGCACCTGCGGGGGTGAACAGTCGCAACGGCGATTGAGGCGAATCCGCCAAAAAAGTCATGAGGTCGGAAAAATGTGTTCCCGATCGATCGCAGAAAGCATAGAGCCGGAAGGCTCCGTCGGGTTTGTGAACGTGACCGAGCTGCACGCGCTTGGCGTCGGCCAGACGAATCACCGGCGCCGAATGAAAGCGCTTTCCCACGGGGTACCCGGTCGCGAGGTGCTGATGAAGGTCTTCTGTCGTGAGCACGGTCGTCGGCTTGTAGCGGGTGGCAACGCCCGTTGTGTAAGGGCGCGTCTTGACGTAGTACTCCTGCAGATTCTGTGGGGTGACGACCTGGGGCAACGGGGAATGCTCATTGTGCAGTCCGGCCATCATGCCGGACCACTCTTTGTCAAAGTCGATCAGCCCCTGGGCGATTGGCTGACGTTCAGCCGAGTACGTATGAAGGAGTTCGGGCACCGCGCGTCCCCGCAACACAGAGATGAGCTTCCACGCCAAATTGTTGGCATCGGGCATGGAAACGTTCATGCCCTGGCCAGCCTTTGCACTGTGCGTGTGGCAGGCATCCCCCGCGATAAAAACGCGCGGTAGACGAGAGTCACGGAGTTCGGAGGGAACATCATCGAAGCCGTCGGTAACCCGCTGACCCACCTCATAGATTGAGAACCACACCACAGACTTCACGTCAAGTGAATAAGGATGCAACACTTTCTGAGCCCTCGCGATGACATCGTCTTGCGCGAGTGAGCGCACGCCACTGCGCTGGTTCGGGTCAACCTCGCCCAAATCAACATAAATGCGGAAGAGGTAGTCGCCCTCACGAGGAATGAGCAGAATGTTTCCGTGCTCAGCCGACTGGATGATTGATTTAAGGCGGACGTCTGGGAAGTCGGTTCGTGCCAAGACGTCAAGAACACCCCAGGCGTGGTTGGCGGACTCCCCCTTGAGTTCGCGACCAATCGCCGAACGGACTGCGCTGCGAGCGCCATCACAGCCGACAACATACTTAGCGCGAATCACCGTCTCGACTCCGGTCAGCACCTCGTTGAGAGTGGCAACCACGGGATAGTCGCCCGAGTCGGAGACGTGGAGGTCGCTGAGCTCGAGCCCATAATTTGGTTCGAGACGTGTGGCTGACTTCTTCATGTATTCGAGCAGATAGGCCTGAAGTCGAGCTTGGTTGACAACGACATGCGGAAACTCCGATGAGTCATCAGCGGTATCCTGAACGCGTCCCGATCTCGCAATTATGTTCGAATCGGTTTCGTCGGGTCCCCAGAATGCGGTCTCATTGATCCAATACGCCTCGCGGATGAGTTTCTCACCAATGCCAAAAGTGTGCAGTAGCTCAATGCTGCGGGCAGAAACCCCGTCAGCCTGGCCGATCTCAAGTGGCCCGTCCCTTCGTTCAATAAGTCGCGTCACGAAAGATGCCTCTGTGGAGAGTTGTGCGGTGAGCATCAGTCCTGCGGGTCCACTTCCCACGACAAGCACATCGACGCACTCGGGGAGTTGAGGGGTCCACGTGTTCCCCGAATCAGCTGGCTGAATCTCAGGATCTCCAACCTGGAAACCATTCATGTAGAACTGCACTTCTCATCCTCTCGAAAACTGTTCGTATACGAATTATATCGTTAGCGTACGAACTATCTAACTGCGACGGCAACGTCAGTAAATGAGACCGGAAAATTCAGGAGAAACCTGCAGCTGACGGAGTTCGGCTAAATCGGGGCAAATGCCAGCAGGCCGTTTCTCCGATGAGCTTCTTTATTAGCTGGGCTTGAGCCCCTGCATCGTGATGTCGAAACTGAGTCCCGTTGCGTCGCGATCCAGGGAACCTTCTTTGAAAAGCAGCCTGAAATAGATCGGCGAATAGATGTGCTCCGCGATCTGATTGATGTCGAGATCGTCTCGAATCGCGCCCTCTTCCATGGCTCGGCGAATGACCGCGTTAATCATCTCCCGGCGCGGCAGAAAGAAGCTTTTCTTGAAATCGGCAAGAGTCGCCTCGTCATACTGGCTCTCCGCGATGAGTTGCGCCATCAACGCGCCCTCGTGTCCCGAGTAAACCTGAGCGAGCGAGATTGCGTGCTCTTTGAGGGCCTCGATGGCGGGTAAATCTTCCCTGATGGTGGT
>WLNS01000031.1 GCA_009699665.1 Actinomycetota bacterium | reverse complement strand
CTGGGTGATCCCATGAGTTGGAATACGCCTCGGATTGTTCGCGCTCATATCCGCCGGCTGGTCGAAACGTGGCCCGACCTCGAATCCCTACATCTGCACCTGCACAACGGTCGGGGGGCGGCGCCCCTTTCGGCCTATGCGGCGCTGCAGGAGTTGGATGAACGTCACGAGTTGATCATCGATTCGTCGATTGGCGGCATGGGTGGCTGCCCCTACTGTGGCAATGGTCGGGCGACAAAGATGATCCCCACCGAAGACCTCGTTTTTCTCTTGGAAAGCGAAGGAATCGATACGGGAATTGATCTGCGTGCCCTCATTGAGGCCGCTCACCTCGCCGAAGAGGTGGTCGGGCATGAACTCTACGGACACGTTTCTCAGGTGGGCCCCCTTCCCTCGGGCGATTCGCTTTATGCCATGGACATGCCCCTGGTCGAAACGATTGCGCAGGCTCAGCACTTTCGGCTCGGCCCCGAGACCTATGCGGGTGCGCCAGCGCCATGGAAACAAACCATTACGTCGGTTCACCGAGAGACTCGCGACGCGGAGCACGACTCGGGCACGGGCGGTGAATCTCAATGACGGCAGCGTCGGTGTCAGGGGCAGGATCGCTGGCGGGAATCCGTGTGATCGAAATAGGCACGAGTGTCGCGGCCCCCTATGCCGCCCAGATTCTGGGAGATTTTGGAGCCGACGTTGTCAAGGTCGAAAGACTTGGCACAGGAGACGATAGCCGCAGCTGGGCTCCGCCGCAGTGGGATGGGGTGAGTGTTACCTTCCTCGCCCTGAATCGAAGCAAGCGAAGTCTCGCCATTAACTATAAGACCGAGGCGGGTAAGAAAATCTTGACGCAACTCATTGCGCACAGTGATGTTCTGATCCAAAACCTCAGGCCGGGTGCGCTGGCCGCCGCGGGCTTTGATGCCGCGCAGATGCGCGCGCTGAATCCGCGTCTGATCTTCTGTGACCTGGCGGGATTCGGTGCCACCGGCCCTCGGGCGAGCGAGCCCGCTTACGACCCGCTCGTGCAGGCCTACAGCGGAATTGTCAGTATCACCGGGGAAGAGAGCGGCGGACCGTCGCGCGTTCCCGTCTCGATCCTTGATATGGGAACGGGCATGTGGGCAGCTCTGGCCGTTTTTGAAGCGCTGCGCCGACGAGACCAGACGGGTGTGGGAAGCCACGTGCAGCTTTCGCTATTGCAGACGGCACTCACCTGGCTCACCATCCCGCTCATGGGTGTTCAGTCGGGAAGTCCCGTTCCCGGACGCCAGGGTTCGGGACTGGCCGGAGTGGTGCCCTACGGTGCGTTTCCGTCATCGAACGGCTACGTCTTCATTTCAGCCGGAAATGATCAGACCTGGCGGGACCTCATTGGCGCGCTGGGTGCCGAGCACCTGGGTGACGTGAGCGAGTTCTCAACAAATCCGCAGCGCGTGATCAATCGTCAGGCCGTGACGCTCGCACTGTCGGCAGAAACGGCGAGATTCACAACCACTGAGCTCATCGAGGCACTGAGTGCGGCGCGCATCCCACACTCTCCCGTGCAGACCCTCGATCAGGTTCTCAACGACGAGCAGGTTCACGCGCTGGGGCAGTTCCGGCACCTTCCCCATGACGGCATAGAAGATTTTACGACGCTTAATTTGCCCATGACGTTCGACGGTGCCTATCCAGAGATTTCCCAGGCGCCCCCGTCGCTGGGAGCCGACACCGAGGCGATTCTCACGTCGCTCGGCCTCACCGCGCCCGAGATGCGGCAACTCATCAGTCAGGGAGTCATTCAACAGACCGATTCCGATACCGGCAGAATAGCTTCCGAGCCGATCCCCAACCGAGAGGCGAAGGCCACATGACGAACAACGATGCTCACACGGCTGAATCTGCTGACGAGGTCATTTACGAAGTTCGCGGTCACGCCGCATTCATTCGTATCAATCGACCCGAGCGCAGGAATGCTCTGGCTACGTCGACGGTTGAGGCGATCAGCAGCTGCTTCCTCCGTGCCGCTGATGACGACGACGTGTGGGCGATCGTGCTCACGGGCACGGGCGACAAAGCGTTTTGTGCCGGCGGCGATCTGAAAGAAATGGACGACACTGCTCGGTCGGGGGCGCAAATTCATATGCCCATGACGGGCCCCTCGCGCAACATGTTCGAGATCATTCTGGAAACCTATAAACCCACCATTGCGGCGGTGAACGGGGCGGCTCTCGCTGGCGGTTGTGAACTCCTGCTCGCGTGTGATGTGCGCATCGCGGTTGACGACGTGCAGATTGGATTACCCGAGGCGAAGCGAGGCATGGGAGCAAACTTTGCCTCCGTCGTTCTAGCCCGCATGATTCCGCGCGCCATCGCCATGGAGATGCTGTACACAGGAAAGTCAATCGGGGCACTCGAGGCTCGAGACCTTGGTCTGATCAATCGGGTTGTTCCGCGCAAAGATTTTGATGCTGCCGTGCAAGCCTTTGTCGATGAGATTACTGTCAATGCTCCCGTGTCGCTGCGGCGCTACAAAGAGATGGCCGCCAAGGGCTGGGAGCTTCCCGTTGCTGCGGCACTTCGCTTGAATGCGGGGCCGAACCCTTATCTCAGCGAGGACCGAGTCGAGGGCGTTCGGGCGTTTGTCGAGAAGCGGCCACCGGTCTGGAAGAACCGCTAGGAGTCCTGACGCGACCGACCGACCGACACGGCGTCGCATCAGCGATACGGCGTCAGATAACCGATCTGACGAGGTCAGTCATTTCTTCGCGGGTGGGAATCCCGCCGGGGATACCGTCAACAAGAAAGTCGAGGAAGATGCCATCGACGATTGCTGACACGTCACTGTCGTCGATCACCATGCCCGCCGCTGTGAGCGTCAACGGCAAACCAAGACCAGAGATCAGGGCGGTCAACAACTCGGCCAGGGTGTCACCGAGGTCAGGGGATGAGACACCTGAGTCGGCGATGCCACACGCGCGCAGAATGGACCGAATCTTGTCTCCCGTTCGCGGTGCCAAAAATTTCACCACTTTCGGCAGGGTGACGCACGACGAGAGACCGTGGGCCAAACCGAGCCGAGCGCCCAGCTGATGGCCAATAGCGTGCGAGAGGCCGAGCGTTCCATTGCTCACGCCAAAATACGACTGCCACGAGGCCAGCTGAGCGTCACTTCGCAGTTGCACGTCATTCGGGTTTGCGAGCGTTGCCGGCAACACACGAACTAGGGCCGTGATCGCGGCACAACTGAGACTGTCACTAAACAGCGATGATCGGTCCGAGAGAACTGTTTCGATGGCGTGATCGAGCGTGCGCATTCCCGTCATGACCCACGCTGTGGCGGGCGTTGCCGCAGCCAGCTCGCTGTCAAGGATGACGGCCGTGGCAGCCATCGGGGGTCCGGCAAAGAGATCCTTGTTGCCGGTTGTGGGGTTCGTTAACGCGCCGCCATCACCAAACTCAGCCGATGACAGGGTGGTGGGTATCGCAATGTGAGGCAATGTGTGGGCCGCCGCGGCGGGAAAGATGGGGCCCTGCTCTGAACGCTGTGCCCGAAATTCATAGAGCTGCGCCTCGGTTAAGATGTTCTCTCCGACACACAGCGAGACGAGTCGCGCCGTGTCGATGGTGCTTCCACCGCCCAGGCTGATGACACAATCCGCCCGAGCACTTCGGGCGGCATCTGCGGCAGCTAAAGCAACGCGGTAGGGCGTGTGCGGCTCAACGGCATCAAAGACCTCGACAATCCTCTGGCCCGACAATTCTGTGAGCCGCGAGATGAGCGACGTGTCCCGACCGGCTGAGGGCGTAATGATGAGGAGGGCGCGGGTCGCACCGCACACGTCGAGCACCTCAGCCAGGCACGAGACGCTGCCGGCGCCAGACCACATTGCCCCGACACTCGGATACCTGAATACTCCGTAGCTCACTGTTCAACCGCCGCAGCGGTTCGCCAAGTCAATATCCGAACTCGTGCCCTGAGACGCACGATGCCTATGCCTGTTTGGCGATGTCTGCGTCCGTCAGCCGACTCAGAATGTCTGCGAAGACCGGCATGATGTATGACTTGAAGAGCTCGGGATTCTCAGACATGGGGAAGTGGCCGAGGCCCTCCATGAGGGTATAGGTCGACCCGGGCACCTCGTCGTGCAGGGCCTTGACGACCTTCGGTGATCCTGACCAGTCGTAGTCGCCACCCAACAGGTAGACGGCTATCTGCTTCGTGTTGATGGTCTTCGCCGACTTGCTGACGTCGTGCTCGCCGCCGTAGTAGTTGAGGTCGCCCTCGAACACGCGGTGCGAACCTTGACCGTAGATGAAGGCCACCTCGCGCTTGAGCGCCTCGGGACTCATGGGCGCCATGAAGGTGTACATCATGGCCGCCTTCGTCTCGTTGGTCATGCGGGGATGTCCAAAGTAAGAGCGCAGCTCGGGGGGTGCAGAATTTTCGGTGGCGAGTCCGGCTTCGAGACCGATGACGGCGCGAAACTTATCGGGATGGCTGATCGCCAAATCGGCCGCGAGGTGCCCGCCCATCGATGCGCCCATGTAGACCGGGCGATTGAGGTCGAAGGCTTCGTTGAACTTGATCATGAACTCGAAGAGAAACTCGAGGGTCAAGTTGTACTCTTCGCTCCACCAAGCTCGTGACGTGGGCGGGATCGATTTTCCGTGAAACGGCAGGTCGGGCACGAGCACGCGAAAGTTCGACGTGATGTCCCTGTCTTCCAACAGGTGGCGATACAGCCGCCCGTCGGTGCCAGCAGTATGCATGACCACGAGAGGGATTCCCTGCCCGGCCTCTTCGTAGTAGACGCGGTATTCGACGCCCAGAATGTCGAGGTAAACGTAACCCCCGTGAATCGGCGAAATTTTAGCCATTGTCGTTATCTCTCTCTCGCCTCAGGCAGCCCGGGAGGCTTCATTGTTAACCTGACGCATCAGGTCGGTTGTTCGTCTGACGGCCGCGTAGTAGCAGTAGAAACTCTCGAGGTCGCCCGTAATTCTCAGCCCGTGGTGAAACTGCGCGGGAAAGAGATCCTGAAAGAGGGGCGCGGGAACGGCGGCGAGAATCTCGCTCCACACCTCGTCGGGTGCCCAGATGTCGGCGGTGAACTCGTGAAAGAGACCGGGGGCCGGAACAATGTCGGTGACGATGCCATTGCGAATCACGATGAGAAAGCTGTCGTCGCCAAGGCGATACCGCAGGCGGGCATCCCACATTCGCGATGAGAGAGCGAACTCTGGATCCGCGTTCATTATTTCTTTGAGCCGCTCAGTGTTTAGTTTCACGTTTCCACCTCGTTGTGTGTGCGTGTGCCAGAAGAACAAGTCTGCGTGGCAACTCTCGATGTTCTCATTTTTGCCGCGGGCGTCGTTCCCACATGGCGATGTCTCATGCAGTGGAATTCGAAGCGCGGGCTATCCGTTGCGACGATTCACCATTCGACTGCGTTCCCCTGCCATCATGTCCCAAAACGTCCGCGGACGTAAGAGTGTCCCGCTCAAGGTGCTTCGCTAGACTGAGGACAGGAGCGAGATACTCGTGACTATTGCCGACTTGGCGCAATTGGTAGCGCACCGCTCTTGTAAAGCGGGGGTTGTGGGTTCGAGTCCCATAGTCGGCCCCACGGTTGTGACGCACGTCTGACTCGTGGGGCAAGCGTTCAGGCTTGGTCCCCGGCTCACCCTAGAATTGAGGCGCACCTCTCACGAGAATGAGGTCAGCCGATTGAGATTGGGGAACCGCGTGTCATCCGCCGAATCGCTGAATCCCCGTCCGTCAGTTGAGGTCCTGACTGATCGCGACCGTACCATCCTCGATTTTGAGTGCGCGTGGTGGCGGCGGCCAGGGGGAAAAGAAGAGGCCATTCGTTTAACGTTCGGTCTCTCTCCCACCCGCTACTACCAACTGCTCAATGATCTGATTGATCGCAGAATCGCACTCGAGTATGACCCCCTGCTCGTCAAGCGCTTGCTTCGCGTTCGAGAAGACCGACGACTCGCACGGCAACGACGCATGAGCCCCCTAGCAACGACAGAGGAATCGCCCCACGCATGAAAGACACGTACCCCACCGACCGGTTTGATGATGTTCCCCCTGCCGTTGCGCGTTCCGGAGCACACCGGTCATCTCGACGCTACGCATCAGGGTGGATCATTTTTGCCTGGGCGGCGCTGATCACCGGTTTGATTGTTGGCGGGTCATCGATGTACCTCTTTAGCGCCAACGGCAAACTTCAGGCTTTCTTATTCCCCACACACTCAGCCACGCCCACTCCCGTTCCGACGGCCTCGCCCACGATTGCCCCCGATCTCGCGGTCAACGTGTTCAACGGCACCTCTATTACCGGACTCGCAACCGTCGTCGCAGATCAGCTGGCCGCGGCTGGAGTGCCCATTGGCGTGCGCTCCAACACGAGCGAAACCGACGTCAAAAAGACATTGGTGTTTTATAGCAAAGCAGATCAAGAGGGTGCCGCCCGTGGCGTGTGTCTGGCGCTCAACAACACCTGCCAGATTAAAATGACGCCGGCCTATGCGAATGCTCAGGCCCCATTGACACTGGTGCTCGGCGCTGACTACGTGATTCCCACCGCGGAACCTGCTCCCGCAGAGCAGCCGGCGCCGTAATTCTGACTCGCAAAATATATTCGCGTCGCCGCAGTCGTAAAACATTGATCTCATAAGAATGCAAAGACTTTGCACTAACTCCGGTAGTATCAGCTGACGGTTCTCGCGTGTTGCGGTTCCGCAATCTACGTACGAGGAGAAATACATGGCTGTCGGAACCGTTAAGTGGTTCAACGCCGAAAAAGGCTACGGTTTTATTACCGTAGATGGTCAGGAGCAGGACGTTTTCGTGCACTTCTCGGCCATCGATATGGACGGATACAAGGTGCTTGAAGAGGGTCAGCGCGTGGAGTTCGAGGTTGGCACGGGCGCCAAGGGCCCCCAGGCCGAGTCGGTCCACCTGGCTCCCTAATAACCCAAACTTGGGGCTTGCCCCTGCTAACGCCGTTCTCTTCGGAGGGCGGCGTTAGTCTGTAGAGGATGACTACGCGCCGAATGACTCGAAACGTGGCCGCTGCAGCGTTGGTGGTGTGCCTGACGGCAGCCCTCGCGGCGTGTGCGCCGCCCGAGCCACGTTATGAGTACGCGCCGCACTTCACGCCGGCGCCGGCCACGGCACTGGCTCCGCTGCGCGGCACGACCGTGCCCGCAAATTCGCTGGCGCACGCGTCACTTTGTGCCAAGGTCGACAATCACGAGGACGCCCGCCCGCAATATGGGCTGAAGAGCGCCGATGTCGTGTTTGAAGAGCTCGTCGAAGGTGGGCTCACCCGCTATGTGGCGTGTTGGCACTCGGACGTGCCAGACCTGATTGGTCCGGTCAGATCTATTCGACCGATGGACCCCGACATCATCTCGCCCTTTGGCGGCATTGTTGCCTACTCGGGTGGGCAGCAGCGCTTCGTCGAAATGATGCGCAACACCGTTGTTTATAACGCCATTCACGGTCAGTCCGACACCGAAGAAACGATGTACCGCACTGACGATAAGAATGCGCCCCATGACGTGGGTGTCAAAGCTAATGTCATCATCAGCCAACACGCCGACCTCGGCGCCCCCCAGCAGGCCTTTGCTTATTCAAGTTCGATTGAGACATCCACCGCTTTTCTTCAGGGCCAGCCTCAGGGCGCCATCAACGTGAGTTTCTCTTATCAGCGCTATCCCTCGTGGAATTACGATGCAGCGTCGCAGTCGTACATGCGGTCGCAGGAGGGCGCTCCCGACCCGGACGATGCGGGTGGCCAAATTCATGCCACGAACGTCATCGTCATGTTGGTCAACATTGATTGGCAGTATTCACCGGTTCCGCGAACGATTATGGTCGACAGCGGGGAGGCGTGGGTGTCGACCGGCGGCAAGACGGTGCACGCCAGGTGGTCGAAAGATGCCCGAGAGGCGCCGATTCGCTTCGTCGATGATCGCGGGCTGATTGTGCGTCTGGCCCCGGGGAACACGTGGATTGAGATGCCGCCGGGTGACTCCGGTTCTGTGGCTTTTGTCGGAGACGCCAGCTAATTTAAGCGTCGCTCGGTTTGCACTCTCGATGGGAGAGTGCCAATATTGGATTAGCACTCGACGCAACTGAGTGCTAATCCATAACTTCACCCCAACGTCCGGGAGGGACGAAAGACAATGGCAAAAATCATTGCATTTGACGAAGAGGCCCGTCGCGGCCTTGAGCGTGGACTCAACATTCTCGCTGACGCTGTCAAGGTAACGCTCGGCCCGCGTGGTCGCAACGTTGTGCTTGAAAAGAAGTGGGGCGCCCCCACAATTACGAACGACGGTGTGTCAATCGCCAAAGAGATCGAGCTTGACGAGCCGTTCGAGAAGATTGGTGCCGAGCTCGTCAAGGAGGTCGCCAAAAAGACTGACGACGTAGCCGGTGACGGAACGACGACGGCCACGGTTCTCGCTCAGGCCCTCGTGCGTGAAGGACTGCGCAACGTTGCCGCCGGAGCAGACCCCATCACACTTAAGCGAGGCATCGAGAAGGCCGTTGAGGCCGTCACCAAAGAGCTCGTAGCTAGCGCCAAAGAGATTGAGACGAAAGAAGAGATTGCTGCCACGGCATCGATTTCGGCTGCTGATCCTCAGATTGGCGCTCTCATTGCCGAGGCCATTGACAAGGTGGGCAAAGAGGGTGTTGTGACGGTTGAAGAGTCGAACACCTTTGGTACGGAACTTGAAATCACCGAAGGTATGCGCTTTGACAAGGGCTACCTGTCGGCCTATTTCATGACCGACCCTGAGCGTCAAGAAGCAGTCTTCGAAGACCCTTACATCCTCATCGTCAACTCCAAGGTGTCGAACATCAAAGACCTCCTGCCGATCGTCGATAAGGTCATTCAGACCGGCAAGCAGCTGCTCATCATCGCGGAAGACGTCGATGGCGAAGCACTCGCGACTCTCGTGGTCAACAAGATTCGCGGAATCTTCAAGTCGGTGGCCGTCAAGGCTCCCGGTTTCGGAGATCGCCGCAAGGCCATGCTTCAGGACATCGCCATTCTTACGGGTGGCCAGGTCATCAGCGAAGAGGTGGGACTCAAGCTCGAGAACGTCGGACTGGAGCTTCTCGGACACGCGCGCAAGATTGTTGTGACGAAAGACGAGACCACCATCATCGACGGTGGCGGAGAAGCGGCAGCTATTGCCGGCCGGGTATCCCAGATTCGCGCTGAGATTGACAACACCGACAGCGACTACGACCGCGAGAAGCTGCAGGAGCGTTTGGCCAAGTTGGCCGGCGGTGTCGCGGTTATCAAGGCCGGAGCCGCTACCGAGGTCGAGCTCAAGGAACGCAAGCACCGCATTGAAGACGCGATCCGTAACGCGAAGGCTGCCGTTGAAGAGGGTATCGTCCCCGGCGGCGGCGTGGCTTTGATTCAGGCTGGCGCCAAGGCTTTTGCCAAACTGAAGCTCACGGGTGATGAGGCAACCGGAGCAAACATCGTGCGGGTTGCCATTGAGGCTCCGCTGCGTCAGATTGCCATCAATGCCGGCATGGAGCCGGGAGTCGTTGTTGACAAGGTTCGCGGCTTGCCCGTGGGTCACGGTCTGAACGCCGCCACCGGTGAATACGGTGACCTGGTTGCTCAGGGAATCATCGACCCAGCAAAGGTGACACGCTCTGCGCTGCAGAACGCGGCGTCCATTGCCGGATTGTTCCTGACAACTGAGGCCGTAGTGGCCGAGAAGCCCGAGAGGGCTGTCGCTCACACCCCCGATCCTGGGGCAGGCATGGACTTCTAGGTCTTACTGTGAACGAAGGGCTCCCCTCACGGGGAGCCCTTCGTCGTTCAGGCCCTCATCTGCCTGTGTTCAGGGCTCGCGCGTGCGCTCTGCCCATGGCTATTCGCTACTGGAACATGCGAACGTGGGCGAGCTCGATATCCGCGTACTGACGACTGGCCAGGGCAAGAGCATCGTTGATCGTTGCCAGCTCGGACTCCAGTCGTGATTGGGTGTGTCGCCAGCGAGCGACCACACCCTGGAATGCGGTTGCTGCTGGTCCCGTCCACGACGCCTGAAGCCCACTCAGGTTGGCGTGGAGGGCCACGATCTCTGACTGGAGCCGTGCGATCGTTGCCCGTGCCGCCACAGCAGCGGCATCGACCGCCGCGCTATCAATGTGAAACGTTGTCATTCGTTCTCCTCTCGCAGGCATCGTGGAGCCTGCCAGAGCGACGAGCGAGGTCCCGCCGGGAATCTGTGAAAAGCCAAGCCTAGAGATTGGTGTTGTCGGAAGGAGGGCGCGGGCCGGCGATGGGTAATCCCACCCGGAACGTCGCCCCGCCACCCGGTGTCTCATCGACGGCGATTGTTCCTTCGTGTGCGCTCACAATTGACGCGACGATGGCGAGGCCGAGCCCCGAGCCTCCGGTCTCGCGCGCACGTGACGAATCCGCGCGCCAAAATCTTTCAAAAATCTTCTCTCGAACCTGTGCCGGTATTCCTTCGCCGTGATCAATGACCGCAATAGTGGCCGTCTGATCGTCGTCGATACCGACGGCGATCTCGAGCGGACTTCCCGGTGCGGTGAAACGAAGAGCGTTCCCCAGGAGGTTCGTGAGCACTTGCCGAATTTTGTTTTCTTCGGCTTGCACAACGACATCGTCGGGGACGTCGGAGGAGTCGAGAGCTCGCACCGTGATCAGGCGTTCCGGATCGGACGCGCGCGCATCGAGCGCCGCATCCGATGCCAGACTGACCAGGTTGACGGCTGAGATCTCGAGCGGCCGGGCCTCGTCGAGACGAGCGAGCGCCAGCAGGTCATCAACCAAAATTCCCATTCGGATGGCTTCGCGCTCGATCCGGTCCATCGCTTGGGCCACATCTTTTTTCGACTTGAGCGCACCCATACGGTAGAGCTCGGCATAGCCGCGAACCGATACCAGAGGAGTTCGAAGTTCGTGGCTCGCGTCGCCCACGAACCGCCGCATGTGGTCTATCGTGCGAGCCCGGTCCGCAAAGGCGCGATCGATGCGCCCCAGCATCGTGTTGAGGGCACGCGTCACACGGCCGACCTCAGTGTTGGGAGTCGACCACGGGAGGCGTTGGCTGAAGTCGCCGTCGGCGATCGCTGCGGCGGTCTTTTCGACGCGCCTCAGCGGGCTGAATGTCGTTGTCACGAGCAGCCGGGTGAGCAGTGCCCCGATGATGACCACGCCGATGCCAAAGCCCAAGAAAATGGAAAGATACGTTGCCATCAGACGATCGACACTCGTTGTCGCCAGGGCGACGACGACGGTACCAAAGCTTTCTGTTGAGGCGACAAATTGCACCGGGACGGCCACGGCGTGATACCGAACGCGGGCGTCGTGGCTTGAAATCTCGAAAACGGATCCCGCCAGTTCCTGTGTCTTTGAGATGGTGAGGCTCGCGGGCATGACCGGACGCAGGCTGAGCGACTTGTTGCCCCAGTTCTCTTCGATTTTTTGGCCCTCGGAGTCAAAGACGATGTAGTAGTAGTCGGTGGGTGCCTGTGCGAGCCCCGTGGTATCACGGTTGACGTTGACGACTCGAGAAATGTCGGCACTCATGGCCTGAATCTGCGCGTCGAGTTGCCCGATCAGCGCGGGCTTGAGCATGGCGAGTGTTCCGATTCCGGTCACGAGCAGACCCAGCGTGAGCAGCAGGGTAGTCACGCCGGTGATCTTGGTGCGCAACGAAACTTCGTTCCACCGATCAGAAAGCGACAAAGCCATAGGTCTCATTGTGTCAGGGCGGGGCTGGGAGTTGCCCCCAGCCGGCGAGAGAAACGGATGGCCAGCACAGCGTTATGCCTGCGGCCACCCGTTTCTGCTCACACGTCGCGTCGAGTTCTTATGACGCCTTTGCGATTTTGAGCATGTAGCCGAAGCCGCGCTTCGTTTGAATCAGTGACTCTGATGCCACCGGGTCGATCTTGCGGCGAAGGTACGAGATGTAGGACTCGACGATCCCGGCGTCGCCGTTGAAATCGTATTCCCACACGTGGTCAAGAATTTGCGCTTTGCTCAACACGCGATTGGGGTTGAGCATCAGGTAGCGCAGCAACTTGAATTCCGTCGGGCTCAGTTCGAGAACGTGGTCACCCACCCGCACCTCGTGCGTGTCTTGATCCATCGAGATTTCGCCCGCCCGGATGAGGATTTCTTCATCGTCTTGCATGGTGCGGCGCAAGATGGCCTTGATGCGCGCGACAATCTCGTCGAGACTGAACGGCTTGGTGACGTAGTCGTCGCCACCCACGGTGAGGCCGGTAATTTTGTCTTGGGTGTCATCCTTAGCCGTGAGGAAGAGGATGGGGGAGGTGTATCCCGACGAGCGAAGCCGCTTTGTCACGCTAAACCCGTTCATGTCGGGCAGCATCACGTCGAGAACAATCAGATCGGGCTCTTCGGCGAGGACGGCCGAAATGGCCGCCGCTCCATTGCCTACGGCCCGAACGGCGAAACCGGCAAAGCGAAGGCTGGTGGTCAGCAGGTCGCGAATGTTCGGTTCATCATCAACTACGAGAATCTTTGGTCCATTCATGCGTTCAGTATCTTGATGTTTCCTGTGTGTAACCTGAAAGTTTTCAAGAGTTTACTGATTACAAACTGGACGCGTCGACGATGTCATAGGTATATCCCTGCTCAGCCAAGAATCGCTGACGATTTTGTGCGTAGTCCTGATCGACCGTATCGCGCGCGACGAGCGTATAGAACGTCGCGGAACGCCCGTCCTTTTTCGGAGGGAGCTGGCGTCCCAAGCGCTGCGCCTCTTCTTGGCGCGAGCCAAACGCGCCGCTGACCTGAAT
>WLNS01000030.1 GCA_009699665.1 Actinomycetota bacterium | reverse complement strand
GGCCACCTCCAATAGTTTCAGTGGAACGCTCATGACTTGATCTTCGTCTCGGACAGCGATGTCGATGGGGTGCGTAAACGGGGGTCCCGGTGGGATTTATCGGTGGGATTTGACGCCCCACTCGCGACACCCCCTCGCACAGACAAGCTGTGCTCGGCGCGAGCGTGGGCCCAGCAGGAGCACCAACGACTACCAGAGCACAAAAAGAATCGACCTCCCACGAGGGGAAGTCGATTCTTTTGGCGGTCCCGGTGGGATTTGAACCCACGGTGCGCTTTCACGCACACAACTTTTCGAGAGTTGCACCTTCGGCCGCTCGGACACGGAACCGTGGACAAGTTTACGCGAGGCCCCGCGGTTGGGGCTAATCGCGGGAACAACTAACGAATACTGTCGGTGACCGGCCGTAAAGTGAAGACCATGGCCAAGACCTCAACCCCCGGATTCCGTTGTGTCGAATGCGGCTGGACCAGCGTCAAATTCGCGGGGCAGTGCGGTGAGTGCCAGCAGTTCGGCACGGTCACGAGTGTGGGTGAACAGACCGGCATAACCTCGCGGGTCAGTGCGACCCCGGTAGGTGGCGAGCGACAGGCCGTTCCCATCACGCAAACGTCGGGTTCACAACTGACACACCGTCCCACCGGCATCGGCGAGTTTGATCGCGTGTTGGGCGGAGGCATCGTCGCCGGTGCCGCCATCCTGCTCTCAGGTGAGCCGGGTGTTGGCAAGTCGACCCTGTTGCTCGAGGTGGCCTCACGTGCGGCGGCCGGCGGGCAGCGGGTGCTCTACGTGAGCGCGGAAGAGTCAGTGAACCAGGTGCACATGCGTGCAACGCGCACGGGCGCACTGCACGACAATCTTTTCGTGGCCGCCGAGACCGACCTCTCTTTCATCCTGGGCCAGGTGCAGGCAATCAATCCCGACCTGCTCATCGTTGACTCTGTGCAGACGGTGGCGAGTTCGGCGGTGGACGGTTTGGCCGGCGGGCCGAGCCAAGTGCGCGAGGTTGCCACAGCGCTGATGCGCACCTGCAAAGAGTCGGCGCTACCGCTCATCCTGGTCGGGCACGTCACCAAAGACGGCAGCATCGCCGGCCCGCGCATGCTCGAGCACCTCGTCGACGTGGTGTGCCACTTTGAGGGCGACCGACAAACCGCGCTGCGTTTTGTGCGGTCCCTCAAGAACCGCTTTGGCCCCACCGACGAGGTGGGTTGCTTCGAAATGACCGGCGACGGCATCGCCGAAGTGCCCGATCCGAGCGGTCTATTTCTGTCGCGATCACAGCATGCCGTCAGTGGCACGTGCGTCACCGTGGCCATGGAAGGGCGACGCGCGTTGCCCGTTGAGATTCAGGCGCTCGTGGTTCCCTCATCGGCGCCCAACCCGCGCCGCGTCACCAACGGCGTGGATTCGTCGCGCGTGGCCATGATCCTGGCCGTGCTCGAACGGCGCGCACGCCTTACGTTGAGCGACAAAGACGTCTATGTCTCAACCGTCGGTGGTGTTCGCCTTAATGAGCCCGGCGCCGACCTGGCCATCGCAATTGCCATCGCCAGCGCCTACCACGACAAGGCCGTGGGGCACACCGTGGCCGCGTTCGGCGAGATCAGCCTCGCGGGCGAGGTGCGTCCCGTGGCCGGATCACGCGTTCGCGCCACCGAGGCAGGTCGCCTGGGCTTCGACACGATTGTGGATGACGGCGCCGGAACGGTGCATCACGCGCTGTCGGCAGCGCTGGCGACGGGCAAGGGTGCCACAGAGCGCGAGCTCGACGCAGCTTTCTAACGGGTTTCGATACGCCACCTTCGTTGGCTACTCAACCTGCAAGACAGTTTCGATACGCCAACTTCGTTGGCTACTCAACGAGCAAAGGCTGCTCAACCAGCGTTCGCTAATAGAGCAAGAACTGCTTCGACTCCTTTGCCTGCACCCCGCCCAGTGACGTCGTCACGTAATACGACGCGCCACCACCCACGGCCGCCTCTCGAGCCGACGCGCACGTGTCGGGGGAACTGCGTTCGCGCACCCACGGAACCGGGCTGCCCGTCTTTTCGGTCTTTCCCGCCGGCAAGAGAATCCAGTAATCGGTCTTCTCGGTCTGACAGTCGGTGGATTGCCACCAGAGGTCGTCACCACTGGTGACCTGGAAGACCTGCTGTGACGTGCCCACATTCACCTTGCAGTCCGTCTTGCCCTTGTTGGTTACCGTCATGCTCAACTGCGGCAATTCCCCCGGATTGAAATCCGTCTTATCGGTAAAGGCACCGACCACAATATCCTTCGGCGCACACTTTTCGGCCGTTCCGGTGTATTCACCTGAAGCCCCGGGGGTTGTCGTGCCCGAGGGCGTTGGCGAGATCAAGGGAATAAGCGTCATCGTCGGTGTGGGCGTTCGCGTCTGCGTGGGCACGGGTGCGGGAGAAGACCCGCAGCGCGCAAACACCACAATGACCAGAACGACGAAAACGACAAAGAGAAGAAAAACGGTGAAGCGTCGTCGACGATAGACCTTTGGTGAAAGACGGCGGGCGGGCGGTTGAGTGTTGCTCACCCTCTCACGATACGGGCAGGGTTTTGAGCATCCGAGTATTTCCGAGGGTGTTCTGCTTTACCCGGGCGAGGTCAAGAAACTCGGCCATGCCCTCATCGAACGATCGTGACATCTCATCGTAGACAACCGGCTCAACGAATTGCTCAGGCATCTGCACGAATCCGCGCGCTGAAAAGAACTCCACCTCAAACGTCAGGCAGAAGAGCCGGCCCAAACCCAGATCCGCTGCGTGAACCTCCAGCTGATCAAGAATTGCGCGGCCGATGCCCTGGCCGCGATGCGCGTCGGCGACCGCCATCGTGCGCACCTCGCCGAGATCTGACCACATGGGGTGCAGGGCGCCACACCCCACGACGACCCCATCGCGCATCGCCACCACAAATTCTTGAACGGTTTCATAGAGCTGAACCCGCTGCTTGCCCAACAGAATGTTCTGCTCAACAAGTGGGTGAATCAGCGCCAAGATTTCTGGCACGTCCGCGGTGCGCGCGCGGCGCACCTGAACGCCTGTCACCGTCATAACGACAAGGCTAGTTGCCTTTGAGCACGGGTTCGCGCGACGTCGTGGTGAAGACAAACTCTCCGTCGACTAAATCGACGTGCACGTGCGCGCCCGCGGTGAGTTCACCCTCGAGAATCTTCTCGGAGAGGCGGTCCTCGACCTCACGCTGCATGGCACGTCGCAGCGGTCTGGCGCCGAGAGTGGGGTCGAACCCAATGTCGATCAACCGTTCCTTTGCCGCCAACGAAATCTCGATTGTCATGTCGCGGTCGAGCATGCGGTCACCCAAACGCTTTACGAACAGGTCGACAATCTGAATGAGCTCTTCTTTCGACAGCTGAGGGAACACGATGATGTCGTCAACACGGTTCAAGAACTCCGGCTTGAAATGCTTCTTGAGCTCTTCGTTGACCTTGCCGCGCATGCGGTCATAAGACGTCGAGGACTCACCCTCAGCCTGGAAGCCGACCGGTCCGCCCGAGATGTCTTTGGTGCCGAGGTTGGTTGTCATGATGATGACCGTGTTCTTGAAGTCGATCACGCGACCCTGACCGTCGGTGAGCCGGCCCTCCTCGAGAATCTGCAACAGCGAATTAAAGATGTCGGGATGAGCTTTTTCGATCTCGTCAAAGAGCACGACGCTAAACGGCTTGCGGCGCACCTTCTCGGTGAGCTGACCGCCCTCTTCGAATCCGACGAATCCGGGAGGAGCACCGAAGAGGCGCGACACGGTGTGCTTCTCGCCATACTCACTCATGTCGAGCGCGATCATGGCCGACTCGTCGTCGAACAGGAACTCGGCGAGCGCCTTGGCGAGCTCGGTCTTGCCGACGCCGGTGGGGCCGGCAAAAATGAACGAACCGCTCGGACGCTTGGGGTCCTTGAGGCCCGCGCGCGTGCGACGAATGGTCTTTGAGAGTGCCTCGATGGCCTCGTTCTGGCCGATGACGCGCTGGTGCAGCGCCTTCTCCATGAATACCAGTCGAGCCGACTCTTCTTCGGTGAGCTTGAAGACGGGGATGCCCGTGGCCTGCGCCAACACCTCGGCGATGATTCCTTCGTCAACCATGCCCTGGGCCTTAACGTCGCCCTTGCGCCATTCCTTCTCGCGGCGCACGCGCTCGTCGAGCAGCTTCTTTTCTTCGTCGCGCAGACCGGCGGCCTTCTCGAAGTCTTGATCTTCGATGGCAGTCTCTTTTTGAGTGCGCACGAGAGCGATTTGGTCGTCGAGCTCGCGCAGCTCTGCCGGGTTCGACAGAATCGACAGGCGCAGACGAGCGCCGGCCTCATCAATCAGGTCGATTGCCTTGTCGGGCAGGAAGCGATCCGACACGTACCGGTCGGACAGGTTTGCTGCCGCAACGATGGCGCCGTCAGTGATCTGAACCTTGTGGTGCGCTTCGTACCGGTCGCGCAGACCCTTAAGAATGTTGATGGTGTGGGGCAGCGACGGCTCGGCCACCTGAATTGGCTGGAAGCGGCGCTCGAGAGCGGCGTCCTTCTCAAAGTGCTTGCGGTACTCGTCGAGCGTGGTGGCCCCGATGGTCTGCAGTTCGCCACGCGCAAGCAGCGGCTTGAGAATGCTCGCCGCGTCGATAGCCCCCTCGGCGGCACCCGCGCCCACGAGCGAGTGAATCTCGTCGATGAACGTGATGATGTCACCGCGCGTGCGGATCTCTTTCGTGACCTTCTTGAGACGTTCTTCAAAGTCACCGCGGTAACGGCTGCCCGCGATGAGGGATCCAAGGTCGAGCGTGTAGAGCTGCTTGTCTTTGAGTGTCTCGGGAACCTGACCCGACACAATGGCCTGAGCCAAACCTTCAACTACGGCGGTCTTGCCCACGCCGGGTTCGCCAATCAGAACGGGATTGTTCTTCGAACGGCGCGAAAGTATCTGCATGACGCGCTCGATCTCTTTTTCGCGACCGATGACGGGGTCGAGTTTTCCCTCGCGGGCAGCCTGCGTCAGGTTGCGCCCAAACTGGTCAAGCACTTGCGAGCCGCCCTGAGCGCTGCCCGACTCTTCCTTGACGCCGGCAGACACCTGCTCTTTGCCCTGAAAACCTGAAAGCAATTGAATGACCTGCTGGCGCACCCGGTTGAGATCGGCGCCGAGCTTGACGAGAACCTGAGCGGCCACACCTTCACCCTCGCGAATAAGTCCCAGCAGAATGTGCTCGGTGCCAATGTAGTTGTGGCCCAGTTGCAGAGCTTCACGCAGCGAGAGTTCGAGAACCTTCTTCGCGCGGGGGGTGAACGGAATATGACCGGTGGGCTGTTGCTGGCCCTGACCGATGATCTCTTGCACCTGCTCGCGCACCGACTCAAGTGAAATGTTGAGTGACTCGAGTGCCTTCGCGGCAACACCCTCGCCCTCGTGAATGAGGCCGAGCAGAATGTGCTCGGTGCCAATGTAGTTGTGGTTCAGCATCTTGGCTTCTTCTTGAGCCAAGACAACGACGCGACGAGCGCGATCCGTAAACCGTTCAAACATGGGCAGAGCTCCTTCTGATGAGTCGACACTCGCGAGTGGGTCTTATCTGTGAGTAAACCAGCGCGCGGCGGCCTGTGGGGCGGTGTTCGCCGTGGGCGTGACAGAATCCGGGCTGTGTTCGCCCAGGGCGAGAATTTTCGCGTTTTCAGGGTCGTTTTTGGATTCGGACTTAGGCTGAATTCATGGAACCCATGCCGGCGCCCACGCTGACACACATCGATACCGCATGCGTGCTGCTAGAGATTGGCGGCTGGCGCCTACTCACCGATCCCACCCTCGATGCCCCCGGTCAGACCTACCGTTTCGGCTGGGGAACGTCATCGGTCAAGTTGTCATCCCCCGCTCTCAGTGCCCATCAGATTGGCGCGGTCGATGCGGTTCTACTGAGTCACGACCAGCACGCCGACAATTTAGACACCGCCGGTCGAGCGTTTGCTCTTGAAGCACCGATCATTTTGACCACCATCCCGGCAGCTCGGCGCATCGCCGCGGCCGACGATGAGGCCTTGGCGTTTGGCATGGCATCCGGTGACAGCTATGCCCTGTCAGACAATCGTCGTCCCGATGTGCTCATCACGGCGGTCGCCGCCCGGCATCGTCCCGCCCACTGGCCGGAGTTCACCTCAGGCCCCGTCATCGGTTTCGTCATCGAGTCCGACGCATTACCCGGCGGCGCCGTTTACCTCACGGGCGACACCATCGTCACGGACGACCAGCGTCGAGTGGGCAACGACCGCATCATCGGCACCCTTATTCCACACGTGGGTACAGCCGGTTTTCCGAAAACCACACGCAAGGCTCGATTTACGATGTCGGGGGTCGATGCGGCCGAGCTCGCCCTCTCGCTGGATGCCGCTCGCGTTATTCCCATTCACACCGAAGGATGGTCCCACCTATTGGAGCGACCCGAGGCCATTGCTGCGGCCTTCGGCGAGCGCGGCATATCGCGCCGACTCGTTATGCCAGAGCCGGGACGGCCCATTCCTCTCACCGCCGGCTAGGCCGCTGAACTAAGGGCCTCACCGCCGGCTACTGTATGGCCGAAGTGAGTCGGGCTAATCCGTCAAGCACGGTCCTCAAGAACGGCTGCTTGCGCCACTCCTCCATGGTGAGTTGCCGAGATTCCTTGCGGTAGCGATCCTCGACGTCACGCATTTGAGCCACGAAGCTTTTGCCGCGAACCATCATGGTGATCTCGAGATTCAATGAAAATGAGCGCATGTCCATGTTGCTCGAACCGATGACGGCAACTTCGTCGTCAATGCTCATGTGCTTGGAGTGCAAAATCGTCGGTGTCTTGTAGAGCCAAATAATGACACCGGCCTCGAGAAGCACCTCGTAATAGGATCGCTGGGCGTGGAACACGAGAGCCTGATCACCGATCTCAGAAACAAAGAGCTCTACGCGAACCCCGCGCTGGCAGGCCGACGTGATGGCATAGAGCAGGGCCTCATCCGGCACAAAGTAGGGCGAGGTGATGATGATTTTTTTCTGCGCCGAATAGAGCAGCGCCAGAAAAAGCCGCAGATTGTTCTCGTTGGCAAACCCTGGACCGCTGGGCACGAGCTGACAGTCAAGATTCTGCATCACCGTTGAGGGTCGCGCAATGGCAATCTCGTGCTGCGGCAATATTTCGTCGGTTTCGCTAAACCAGTCCGTCAAGAACACCGCATCGAGAGCGGTCACGATGGGTCCGCGCAGACGCACCATGGCATCTTTCCAATGCAGACCGCGGCGTATATTCGACTTCTTGAGGTACGACGAATCGATCACGTTCTGCGATCCCATCCAGCCAACGACCCCGTCGATGGTCAGCAGCTTGCGATGGTTGCGCAAATCCGGTCGTTCGTATTTTCCTTGGAGTGGAGCGAACGGCAACATCAGCTGCCACTGCACGCCTATCTCGGTCAACCGCCGGCGCGTCTTGCGATAGCCCACGGTGCGAAGTCCGGCCACGTGGTCGAGCAACACGCGAACGATGACGCCACGATTGACGGCCTCTTTCATGGCGGTAAAAAGTGACTCGGTGACCGAATCAGACGAAAAGATATAAAACTCAGCGTGCACATACTTCTTAGCCTTCGCCACGTCCGCGGCCATGAGGCGAATTGTTTCGTCGTAATCGATGTGCATCTGAGCTTCATTGCCACCCACGAGCGGCATCGAACCGAGGTCGCGGTTGAGGCGAACAATTGCCTTAAGCCACTGTGGCCACTTCTGATCCTTGGTGACCAACTCGATTCCCTCGGTCACATTAAAGATGTATGCATTGATCTCGGTCTGCTTGCGGCGGCGCTTGCGACCCAAACGCGGACTGCCAATTAAGAGAAAAAGCAGAATGCCGACGTAGGGGATGAAAAAGATGGCCAACAGCCATGCCATGGCCGATCCCGGTCGACGATTACGCGGCACGACAACCAATGACACGATACGCACAATGAAGTCCACCGCCAAGACAACTGCAGCGGTCCAGAACGACAGTGTTCCCGAATCCACGGGACCTACTCCACAGGTTCCGCGGGCGGCATGCCCCGGCGCTGACGCTCGCGAGCCTCCATGCGGGCGTACACGTCACGTTCCTTGCGGTCGGCACGAATGATGGAGCGGATGATGAGCCAAAAGATGAGGCCCAGCAAGACCGTCGGCGTCAGCGCCCACGCGGCACCCACCCAAAAATTGTCCATGGAGTCAGGCTACTTCACGCCGGCAACTACTTGACGAGTGGAAAGAGAATCGTCTCGCGAATGCCGAGGCCGGTGAGCGCCATCAACAGTCGATCAATTCCCATGCCCATGCCACCCGAGGGGGGCATGGCGTGCTCAAGTGCCCGCAGGAAGTCCTCGTCGAGGCGCATCGCCTCTTCGTCGCCGGCAGCCGCCTGCTGCGCCTGCTGCACGAATCGCTCTCGCTGCACCACGGGGTCGACCAGCTCGGAATAGCCCGTGGCGAGCTCAAAACCACGCACGTAGAGGTCCCACTTCTCGACCACACCGGGTACGCTGCGGTGTGCTCGCGTCAACGGACTCGTCTCGACGGGGAAATCCATCACAAACGTCGGCCGCGTGAGGCCCGGCTTAACGAAGTGCTCCCACAGCTCTTCGACGAGCTTTCCGTGATTGGGAGCGACAACCTCGACGCCCTCTTTCGCGGCAATTTTTGACAGCGTCGCGACGCTCGTCTCGGGCGTGACGTCTTGCCCCGCGGCGGTCGACAACGAGTGATAGAGATTCAACCGATCCCACTCGCCGCCCAGGTCGTAAACCGTGCCGTCTGCCCACGTCACCTCGTGACTGCCCGCAACAGCGAGGGCCGCCTCCTGGATGAGACGCTGAGTGAGCCCGGCAATCGAGGTGTAGTCGCCATACGCTTCGTACGCTTCGAGCATGGCGAACTCGGGGCTGTGCGTCGAGTCCGCTCCCTCATTGCGAAAGTTGCGGTTGATTTCGTATACCCGATCAATGCCCCCCACGACGGCACGCTTCAGAAATAGCTCGGGGGCAATGCGCAAAAAAAGCTCCATGTCGAAGGCATGGGAATGCGTGACGAACGGGCGCGCGGCAGCCCCGCCGTGCATCACCTGCAGCATGGGTGTCTCGACTTCGACAAAGTCGAGGGCGGCGAACGTGTTCCGCAGCGACGTCACGGCCTTCGCGCGCGTCAGCACCGTCTGCCTCGCCTGATCGCGCACGATGAGATCGAGATAGCGCGAGCGCACGCGCGTTTCGTCACCGAGTTCGCGGTGCAGGTTGGGCAGAGGAAGCAGCGCCTTGGACGCAATTTTCCACTCGGTGGCCATGATCGATAGCTCGCCGCGACGGCTCGACACCACCTCGCCCGAGACAAAGAGGTGGTCACCCAAGTCGACGAGTTCTTTCCAGAGCTCAAGGGATTCGTCGCCCACTTCGGCCAGTGACACCATGGCTTGCAGGCGAGACCCATCCCCTGACTGAAGGCTGGCGAAACACAGCTTGCCGGTGTTGCGCAGGTGCACCACACGGCCGGCCACACCCACGGTCACGCCGGTCGTGGCATCGGCCTCGAGGCCGCCGAATCGCTCTCGAACGGCCGGAATCGTTTCGGTCACGGGCACGGAAACCGGATAGGCCTCAAGTCCCAGCTCGTTGAGCCGATCGCGCTTGGCCAGGCGCACGGCTTTCTGTTCGATGACCTCTTCGGCCGTCAGCTCACGCTCGCCCTCGGGGGTGGTCTCGTTCTCGCTCATCGTGGCAGGGCCTTCAGTTTGGTCGGGCTAGGGCACAAAAATGTCTTCGGTATCGAGCAATCGTGTGGAGCCAAATCGGGCGGCTACCACCAGCGTGGCCTCCCCGTGGAAGTCCTCCCCAACGGGGCTGAAATCCTTGGGGCTCACTAACTCGAGATAGTCAAGTCTAGCCAGCGGTTGCGCTGCCATCACGGCGCGACCTCGGCGCAGCGCCTTCACCGGGCCTTCCGCCCGAGCGGCCACGACCGCCTGCACCGTCTCGGGCATGACTCGGGCCGCTGCGCGGTTCTCGGCCGAGAGAAAGCGGTTGCGGCTCGACATGGCCAGGCCATCGGGCTCTCGAACGGTGTGAACGGCCAGAATCTCGGGGCCACCCCTGTCGCGAGCCAAAACGCGAACGAGGTGGAGTTGCTGAGCATCCTTCTGACCAAAAACCGCAACATTCGGCGCCACCATGTCGAAGAGCCGATTGACCACCGTGAGCATGCCGTCGAAGTGGCCCGGGCGCTCGGCCCCCTCAAACGCCTGCCCACCCGAGCCCGCGTGTATAACCGGCGGCGGCTCATCCGGTGGGTAGACCTCATCAACCGTGGGCGCAAAAACAACGTCGGCGAGGCCGGCGAGTTTTGTCGCATCGGCGTCTAGCGTGCGTGGATAGTTATCGAAGTCTTCACCCTGACCAAACTGGGTGGGGTTCACAAAGACCGACACAACGACCAGGTCGGCGGCCTCGCGGGCACGCTCAACGAGCGAGATATGACCATCGTGAAGTGCCCCCATGGTAGGCACGAAGGCCACGGTCTTGCCCGCATGTTGGGTGCGCCAGCTGCGCAGTTGAGCGAGCGTCGTCAGCACGTGCACGGTCAGAGACCGCCCTCGAGACGTCCCAGAATTTCTTGCCCACTCAGGGGTGTTGAGGTGCGCAGAGCGTTATCGACCGTGGAGCGAATCAAGGGAGCCAGAATCGCGGCCGGATTCTCAACTCCGGTTTTTCGCAAAATTTCTGTCGCCTGCGAAACGATGGCGGCTGAGAACGTCATGGCCGTCGAAATGGCCTCGGCGTAAGCCGCCCGATCAGCTTCGTGAATCACGACCGGTTCGCCACCCATTTCGACAGCGAGGGCCTGTCCTATGGGCAAGACCGGCGTGGGGGCCGTCACGACGACGTAGCTCTCGGCCAGTCGGGCTAAATCCATACTGGTTCCGGTGAACGACATAGCGGGGTGAAGCGCGACCGGAATAGCCCCGCGCATCAGGGCCGGTTCGAGCACAGAGATGCCGTAGGCGGGCGACGTGTGCACCACGATCTGTCCCGGCTGCCATGCGCCCACGGCCGCCAGGCCGGCAACCAGCAACTCGAGTTCTGAGTCTGGCACCGCCACAACGACCAACTCTGCTTCGGCAACGAGCTCGGGCACGTCACGAATAGGAACGCCGGGAAGGAGGGCCTCAGCGCGATCTCTGCTTTCGTGTGAACTGGCCGAGATGCCGACGATGCGATGACCGGCACCGGCGAGAGCTGCCCCCAAAACGGGACCCACCCGACCGGATCCCACGATGCCGACGCTCAAACGACCGTCGCGCTCAGACATGCGACCCGCCCGACAGGGGCTCTGGCGGAACGTCGGAGTCCGAGGGTTTCGTCTTGTCCGGTGGAATCGTGCACATGTGTTCGGCGATCAGTCCGGCGGTCAGCAGAATGGCCGCCCCCACGGCCTGAGCGATCGCGCGTGCAAAGAGATCGCCGTTGACGATGGGCAGAGTGGTCGTGTGGATCACAATGCCCACCCCTAATCCAGCGAGAAGGGCACCGGTCAGGGAGCTCGCCTTTGCCAAAACAGCAACACGCACCGAATAAAACGGGTCGAGTCGACGCTTCTTTTTGCCCATCACGGCGCGACGAACGGGAATCGCTAAGCCGACGACCGCGACGGCAATCGCAACGAGCGTGATCGGCAGGCTCAGGGGCGGCGCAAAGGAATGCCCGCCGTTCGCCACCAGCGCGAGCTCGATCAGGTAGGCCGAAACCGCCGAAACAACGAGAAGGATGGCCACGAGGCTGGCAGAGGTGCGTTTCACGACGACGCTCCGAGACTGAGGTTCGAATACAGGCGAGCAAGCAGGTCGGCGACGCGACCAACGCCCGGAAGATAGGCGTCGGGATCAAGCTCGCACCACGGTTGAAGCACGAACGTGCGCAGGTGCGCTTGCGGATGCGGAATAACCAAATCGGGCTCGGCAAGAATCAGGTTGCCATAGGCGATGACGTCGATGTCGAGCGTTCGAGGGGCCCACTGTGCCCCGCGCGTGCGACCGTGGCGGTTTTCGATAGCCCAACCCGCTTCGAGCAGTTCGCGTGCTGTCAGCGTGGTCTGCAGCAGGGCAACGGCGTTGATGTAGCCGGGCTCCTCTGTTGACGGTCCGTCGGGAGTGAGCGCCACTGACTCCATGAGCGGGGAAAGCCTCAGACCACTGATGCCCGGAGTCGCGGCGAGTTCGTCAGCCGCGCGCAGAATCGTTTGCTGGCGGTCACCCACATTGGCCCCAAAGGCAACGACAGCCGCCGTCTCAACCACTGGTTGCTCGCTCTCGATGAATGGTCACGCAAACATCATCAACGCTCGCACCAACGTCGGCCCCCGGCTTGTGCACGGTCACATCGACCTTGTCGACAAAATCTTGGGCCAGCACACGCCGCGCGATTCGTTCGGCCAGTGTCTCGATTAGGTTGACGGGTTCTCCCGCCGCAATCGCAACAACCTCGCGGGTCACCCGAACGTAGTCAATCGTGTGCGCCAGATTGTCGCAGCGCGCGGCAGCTGTCGTGTCACAGTGCATGACGATGTCGATGACGAATTCTTGGCCCCGCTCGCGTTCCTGGGGGTAGACCCCGTGATGCGCACGAACACGAAGTCCGGTCAGGCTGATGAGGTCAGCCACGAGAGGTCTGCTCATTATCGGGCGACACGCGAGGCGGCACGGCAACCCCATAACCCGCGGTGCCGCCGGGCAGTGCCGCGAGGCGCGCAGCCTCTGAAGCCTCTGCGGCCGCCGCAGCTTGCTTTTCCGCCTGCCGCAGCAACGCGGCAATTATTTTCTGTCGCGTGGCTTCTTCACGCCGAATCTCGGCGGCGATGGCCAACTCGGCGTCCAGGTCGAACTCGAGTTCG